>DASXFZ010000026.1 GCA_036489315.1 Candidatus Cybelea sp. | reverse complement strand
ATGAGGATTCTCAGGCCTACTTTTTCGGCGGGAAGGGTAGAACCGAGTCATATGGTGCGGCTGACTCGAAGGTACAAACGCTTTCTAGCCTACCTTGGGCAGGGAACGCTTGGCTATCTTGCGGTGAACCTCGTTTTGATGGGCGCGGAAGCCAAGTGGCACCTGCTCTACCGACTGACCGTTTGGGATATGTCGGAGATGAAACTGGTAGCGATTCTAATTTCCCAATCGACGCACCACTAGTCCGCTCAAAAACGCGAGACCCCGCGGGACGAGAGGCGCGCACTTCCGTTGCGCGCCGTTCACGTTTTGCGCTTGCGCTCCGGCCCGCTTTGGGGGCGCGGTCTCCCAAAGATCGTCGGACCTGACTTAAGACCACGCAAATCCTGGCATGGTAGAGTCAAAACCCACGACCTTCAGGGCGCCCGTAATCGCTTTGCTTGCCCTAACCGGCCTGGTCGCGCTTCTGTATTTACTCACGCATCCGCCGAGCGCAATGATTGGGAAACCCGACTTCAACGCATTTTATTGTGCGGGAAAGGTGCTTATAAGCGGTAGCGATCCCTATCGTTACGGCCCGATGCACCAATGCGAGACAACAAATCTGCATCCAGTGACGCCGAATGCGATAGTGCCGGCGCCGTTGCCACCGTACGGCCTCGCCGAGCTCGCGCCGCTCTCAATGATCCCGTACGCGCAGGCGAGCGTTTTATGGTACTTACTGCTAGTCGGGAGCGCGGTAGTGATCATCTGGGCAGTCGTCGAGCTCGCGGGCTTGCCCTTGCTGCTCGTTGCGGCGTGCGTCGTCTTGAGCATCTTATTTCAACCGTTGAACCTCAGTGCGCTGCCGCCCATTCCAATTGCCCTTCTAACGGCCGCTGCCCTCGCTGTCGAGCGAGGCCGGCACACAATCGCTGCAGTTTTGCTTGGCCTTGCGTGTATCCAACCGCACGTCGCGATCCCGCCGATGCTCGCGAGCTTCGTGGCCGTTCCGAGGATGCGCCTTCCAATAGCCGGAGTCGGCGCGATTTTAGCCGCGATTACCCTTGTCGTTGGCGGTGTCCCTTTAAACATAGAGTATCTTCACGCCGTACTTCCCGCCCACGCGCTGTCAGAAATTGGAGCGTACGGGCAATATAGCCTTTCGGCAATTTTGCACGCGTTTGGCGCATCGGACCGCGTGGCACTCCTAGTCGGAAGTCTCCAGTACCTTGCCTTCGTAGTTGCCGGAGTTCTGCTTGCATACTCACTCAAGAAAAAGGTTCCCGGCAGTGTGGTGCTGGCACCCCTCGCGTGTGCGGTCGCCGGTGGAACTTTTATCCACTTGCCCGAGGTATCCGGCGCATTGCCATTTGCACTCGTTTTACTCGCCTCGCAGCAGTCCGTCTTTGCGTGGCTTGGTGTCATGTTACTTGCTATTCCTTGGCAGACCGTCCTCGAAGACAGGCTCGCTGGAATCGCCGGAGTGGTAGCATTCGCGGTACTCTATTACGGACGCCGCGTAAGGCCACTATTAGCCGGCGTCATAAGCATAGCCTTGGCGGCCGCGCTTTGGCGCGCTCAAGACTTTGTTCCCGATCACGGACCCATTCGGGCCATCTCATCGGTTCCGGATGCCGCGTTAGCTGAGGCGGGCTGGGCGCAACTAGCCGCACAGTTTCCACCAACAGCCTTCTATTGGCCATCCCATTTCCTAACGTATCTCGGGCTAGCTTTTGTGTATTTGACTGCTTTCGCCATTTCGAGAACGCATGAGCGCAGCACTGGACCGGTGGCCGTCTAGAGTGTCGCTGGACTTTTAGCCGCCGCCCTTACGCGCCACCACGCCTCAAGGATACAAAAACTCGCCGCCACGCTTTACGGACAGCATATCAAAGATGCCCTGACCGTGAAATGCCTGCCGAGGTGTCTTCTCGGGAAAACCGGCTCGCGCCAAAAGGTCGTCTCGGACGAAGAACGCATTTAACCCTCGCCGATTCGTGCCAATCAACGCGTAACCAAGACGTTTTCCGAGTTTCATAAGAGCCGTCAGGCTTGCACCAAGGTAGTTGTCGTTGCGCCACACGTGGTGCGGGTTGTACGCTATCGTCTTCGATTCGTCCGGCCCAAAATTAGAGATGTACTCAACGACAACCACGCTCGCCCTATATGCTGCGAGTGCCTCCCAAATATAATAGTCGTTGCCATCAATATCGATGCCCAGAAGATCCAACTCTTTCGGAACCGCCGCCTCCTCAAGGATCGACACGACGTTCTCGCGATCTACGAAGGTGTCTACGCATGTCGCCGGCAGCGACGCGTAGTTGCTGCGCAGCCGAGCAAACTTGACAGGATCACCCTCAACCATCAGGCCTTTCCATCCGCAATGGCGTATCAGGTACGCCGTATTACACTCCAATCCATCTCCGACGGAAATCTCTGCTGAGCAGCCCTCGTGTGGTATCCTAGCGAATAGTTCGGCAATGATGCCGTCCTCTCCACCCTGAGAGTACACACGTCTCTCGAACGCATTGATATCGCTGAGCCTGGAAACTGCGGCGGACCGCTTGACGCCGCGTATTTTCTCTGACGCGGCACGAAATGTGGTGTTGCCCGAAATCGCTTGAGCAAGCTTCCTTGCCGCAATCATAAGGTGGGTGACGCCGCTCGCGCGATTAGAGTCGTCTGCGCCATCAGTCTCAATGGGCCATTACGCGCTGTCGCTTTCCGCATCTTCCAAAAACCTCCGCACAATAGAGGGCCAAGTGTATTTCTGCTGGACTAACCGAAAAAGTTCGACTCCGCGGCGTATGGACTCTTCGGGCTGTGAAATCACTTTCTCTAGGCACGAAGCAATAACATCTGCGCGGCCGCGCGGAATGAGCCACCCTGTAACGCCATCCTCGATGAGCTCCCGACATGCGCCGTATGGCGTGGAGATCGCCGGTAATGCGGCGGCTCCCGCCTCTAGCAAAATTCTTGAAAAGCCTTCCCCTAAATTTGATGGGTTTACCAGCACCGTCGCACGTTCAAGCTCGCCTGCCACATCCTCAGGGCTAAGGCCGCCGAGGTAAACCAAGAAGTCACTTTTCAACGCACGTCTTTGAAGAGCGCCCGCAAGGGGGCCTTGCCCAGCCACCCTGAGTTCGATATCTATTCCCTGTCGCCTCAGCGATGCAACTCCATTGACGAGTTCAATGATCCCTTTCTCTTCAAAGAGCCTTCCCGCGTAGAAAACGATCGGCTTGACGAACGATCGCCTGTCGCGGACGGGCGCCTTTTCCCGCGGCTCAACGCCGTTTGGGACAACACGCGCGTTGTGGACGCCGAAGCGGCCGAGCCACTGCGCCGACGCCGCCGAAACCGCAACAAACCTCGGGGAGAACAACCTTAACGCTAAGGTAACCAGATGTTCATAGGCCATCGATGAGACCATGGCCGCCGGAGCAGAGCGCAAGGGGCCGGCGCCGTGGTCTACTACATATATGCGTCTGCCTCGAATCGCTGCCATTCCCGCCGCCATCATCGTGGTAGGGAAAAACCGTGTTTGAGCCATTACGATATCGCAATTGAGAAATTCTCCTACGAGCCGCCTCCCGGCGACTGGTATCGGGAAGTAACTCCCGGAAAACGGTATATTGCAAGCGGGGATGCGCAGGATTCTGATTCCACCGTCTTCGACTGTAAGTTCTGGCTGCTGAACTGGAGCGGTTGCAACAACATTTACAGAGAGCCCGATGTCGAGGGCCGCCCGGGCAAACTCTTGCGAAAATCGCTCAACGCCTCCGACAGTCGGGGGATAGAACGCAGTTACTATGGCGAGCGATCTCGCGCGACCTTGCTTCTCTTGGAGACGCCGCATCCTATCTTGATTCGAATTCGGGGTATGCGCCGGCCTGCGCTCTACTTCACTAAACGCGTGGACAGGGTGAGGCGCTCGGCCTTCTTGCGTTCTCACTTGGGTCTTACCGGGCAGTGCATGGGGCCTCGTGCAGGTTGCCGAAGGCGGCCCTAGTCCGGAACCGCTCGTCGAGCGCGCCGCTTTCGCGCGATAAGCTCTCGGGTCGAGCGCGCTGCAAACTGGACGTCATAAAGCAATGCATTTAGCAGGAGTTGAAACCCCATCAAAAAGGGTAGCACTGCCAGCATCACGGTCCCAGTTGTGCGCGGAATCCCCGTCGTGATGCTTTGCAGCCATTCGAACGCGGCGAAGGCGGTGCCGAAGCCGGTCAAGAGCAGTCCGAGCAAAATGTAGAGCGAACCGATGTTAATATCGAAAAGATAATATTGCAGGAGCAAACGGCGCATAAACAGCCAAGCTAGTCGTGGAGGAAAACTTAAAAGTGCGCGCGATATCGAGAGCGAGCTTGACTCTTGGCCGTAGATCGTCTGCATTTCCATTTCGGCAATTTGGGCGCGTTTAAGACCGAACTGACAAAGGACCGACATTTCGAAGAAATAGCGGTCGTCGAAGTGCCGCCAATTGACGGCCGACAGCAGATCGGTCGAAAAGGCCAAATATCCGTTAGTTGGATCCAAGACGTTCCAGTAGCCGGATGCAAACTTAGCCATCAGCGACAGGCACGAGTTTCCCAATAGCCGGATGGCGGGCATCCTCGACACGACCCCCGGGTCGAAGAAGCGGTTCCCTTTCACGTACGCAAGGTTCGGTTCGCAATTAAAGAGTTCGACGATAGCCGGAATGTAGCTCGGATCCATTTGCCCGTCTGAATCGATTTTCACGATCACGTCGACGTCAAGCTCTAAAGCCTTTTCGATGCCGGCCTTCGTCGCGGCACCGACACCCCCGTTTTTCCCGCGCGCAAGCAAATAAACAGATGGGTGTTCCCGGAAGGCTTGGTGCACTGCCTCGCTCGAGCTTTCGGGGCAAGCATCGTCTACGACAATAACCTTGTCCACATACGGAAGAACGCCCCTTACCACCTCGCAGATCGTTCCATGGGCACGATAGGTAGGGATCACGCAGCAGACTCGCGCTCGGGAACTCATTCAGACCGGGCCCGCGACCCTCTCGCGCAGTTCCAAAGCCAACCATCTTGCCAATGCGCCCACAACACGCCGCCGACGGTCCCATGCCGCGAAACCCGCTTAGCACCGAGAGAAACCCCGAAGAGGCGGAGACGTGGCATCGGACGCCGCAATGGCGTCCTTCCGCATAACCGTCCTCCCACGATCAAGTTCCTACACCGGTCTGCGCAGGACACGAAACGCGGCGACTTCTGTGGTGATAGCCGCTCCATAGCCACCATGCTGCCGCACTAATAGGCAGCAGCGCTAGCGCGTGCCCGGCGTGGGGAAGCGAAAGCGCCAGCGTGGCCACGACGTACGCACCCGCGATAATCCAGGTCCGGGCCGGTTCGCTCAGGCGTCCCATTCCATAAAAGACTGCCGGAAGCAACACTACTGCCTCGTAGGGCCATGCATGGAGGCTCGTCGCGACTCCGACGGCGCCAGCCATACTGGCCGCCTCGATAGCCGGCCGTCGCCCCAGCAATGGAACTGCGGCAGCAAAGACGGCGACCGCGCCCGCTAGGGCGACCGCGATCGGCGCGCCGGCGCTGAGAAGTAATGTCGGGATCGTGTACGTCTTATGCGAATTCCCCACAAACTCATCAACGCTCGATTGCGCCACGAGATGAATGTACTGTGACGGCCAGCTAAAGGCGCCGTGAGCCGCGAGCACACCGAGGAAATACCACGCTGTTGCCGTGAGGCACATCACTCCTAACGCACGCCATTCCTTACGCACGAGGAGAAGGACGACGAACGGAAGCGCAACGCTCGGCTTATAAAATAATAACCCAACCGCAAGCCCCGCGACGCCCTCGCGGCGATTGACGAGCGCCCAGATGGCAAGGAGGATCGCGAGCAATGCAACGGGCGTGTTTTGCCCGACTTCGATCGCATTGACCGCCGGCGCCCACGCGAAGACTGCAATCAGGGCAAACCACGTTGAGAAGTTATAGATCCTCGCGGCAAGAAACCCCGCGGCGGCCAAAACCACCGCCATCCCAAGTTCCTCGAGCGTCATCGCCGGCATCGGCAAAAGCCGCGCCAGCGGCGCATAAAACCACGCGACGCCCGGCGGATAGACGAAGATCTGCGGTTTGATGTGATGTGCGAGTTGCCACGCGGCCAGACCAGCTGGGTCGAGCAAGTTTAGCGTTCCAACGTTTGCGCCGGCTGACCAAAAGTTCGCGAAGTCGCCCCGGAACGCAACGTCGTGAAACCAGGCTGGAAAGAAAAGGACGAACGGCAGAGAGGTGAGTAGCGCGAGCAGCGCGCCGTATACGATCGCCCGATCCCACGAAAGCCGCAGCGGCATTGCCGACGCCGTCACGAAGCCTCCGATGCGAGCACCAAGGGCGCCCTGCGCGCGAGGCGCACAGCGGGAACCGCCAAGAGCAGCAGTCCGCACCACGTCGGCAGACGCAGCAGCCACGTCGCCAGACTATTCGTCGAGTTTCCAAGCACCAGCTTCCGCCAACTCGACTCGGCCAGACGCGGATCGATCGCCGGATAGAGATGTGCGCGGATCGCCGGCGGCGCGTGCGAGTGCGCGGCGAGCCAAAAAAGCAGCATGATAACGGCCGACGATGCAACCGCCGTGGCAAGCGCCAGCGTCCGATCCCGCCGCCACAGCTCGTAAACCAGATAGGCTGCCGGGAAGAGCGGCGCGAGAAAAAGCGTGATCGATGTCGCGTACATCCAGGGTACGGCCAGCAATACCAACGCCGCAAGCAGCCACGGCCGAAGCGTCACGGCGCGCGTGTACAGCAGCAACGCGGCCGGAACTGCTGCCGCGATTTCCCCCGTGTGGACGAACGAGCCGCCCAGCAACGAAAACGCCGGCGGAATCAGTACGGCGAGTGCCGGTTCATCGTACCGCCGCGCCAGCCGCCAGCCCAGAGCGATGCCAAACGCCATCATCAGGAGGTACGAGATGCTGCCGACGAGCGTCGCAGCGGCATCGGGCACCCCCGCGGCTGCCGCGATCGTCGCCAAACTATATTGGTTGTCTCGCGAGACCTCGGCCAGAGCGTGCGCGGGAATTACCGACGTCACGTACTGCACCGTCTGCGGAAGTCCGGCGACCCCAAGGCCCAATAGTCCGAGTGCTGCCGCTGCAACTAGCAACGCCACCCGCATCGGTGCGCAGACGAGAAAGCACGCGAGCGCGGCCGGAAGCGCGAGTTGAGGCTCCATCATCCCGACCGCGAGGGCGACCGTTGCCCAAATCCAGCGTGCCTGCTGCACACAGAGCGCTGCGAAGACGATCGCTGCGACGCCCAGCGGCGCCATATTTCCCGTCGTAAGCGACGTGAGGCCGGCCGAGAGTCCGAGTGCGCCCAAAGCCACCGGCACTCCCTGACCGCTCATTGTCGAGAGCGCGTACACGGCCAGCCCGATCGCCAGCGCCAGCAGCATCCACCAGACGGTCGCGGCGTCCTCAAAAGGCAGAAACGTCAGCGGAGCTAGAACGGCGAGAGCGTAGGGCGGATATGGTGCCGGAACGGTCACGCGTCTAGGAGCACGATAGAACGGCGCCGCGGTTGACGACTCGCAGGCATGTAGCGAGTCGGCAAAGTAGGGGTTTCGACCGTCTCTCTGTGCGAGGGCTGCGCAGTAGTAGGCGCGGAAGTCGATCCCGAGCCACCCGTTGGCACGATCGCCATAGAACTGCGCGCCGATCGGCAGAATCGTGCATACGATCGCAAGCGAAAGCGGCGCGATCGTTTCGCGAGCCAAGGCAAAGCCGGCCCGGCGCAGGCACAGGGCGAGCAGCGTTCCGAGCGCCGCCCACGTCGGAAGGCGAACCACCCACGCAGCAACGCTACCGTTCGAGTTCCTTGCGGAGAAGTGCATCCACGACGACTCAGCGAGGCGAGTATCTATAACCGGGACGGCCGCGTGCACGCCGAGATGCGGCAAAGCCAGCACAAATAGCTGCTGAAGGCCGAGGATTGCCGCAAAGCCGCCAATCGCGCTCACCAGAACGATGGTCGTATTTCGCGAGTATCGCCACGCTAGAAAAGCGATCGGCAAGAACGGCGCGACCAGCAACGCGGGTGAATAGACCCAGCCCCATGGGACGGCGAGCAGTATCAGCGCAACGATCGCCGCCGTCTGCGCGCGGCCTTTTGAAATCGAAATCAAAAGGATCGCCGCAGGTATTGCCGCGGCAATTTGGGTGACGTGAATGAAGGTTCCACCGAAAACGGCGAACGCCGGCGGAACGCAGACGAGGAAAGCGCGATTCCCGGTCGTCCGCGCCATCCGCCCGGCAACGAACGTGCCGAGCGCGAGCATCGCGAGATACCAGAGGCTTCCGGCCCGCACCGCCGCGTTCGGCGAGACGCCCACAGCGGCAAGCACCGCGCTGAGACTATATTGCGTGTCGCGCGTCAGTTCCGAGAGCGCGTGCGCCGGCAAGACGCTCGTGAAATACTCGATATTGGCCGGCAGGCCGAGGACGATCACGGAGAGCGCAGCGAGCACCACGGCGCAGAGCCCGAGCACCCAGCGCGTACCCGAAAGCCAAACCGCCAAAGCCACGCAGACGGGCAGCCCCAAGTGCGGCTCGATCATCGAGCCGGCCGCGAACAAAGCCGCGAGGTGCGGCCGGTCGCGCCACGCCGCATAGGCGGAGAGGCAGATGCAGGCTACGCACAACGGAACGACCTCGCCGAACGGCAGCGAAAGCGCCGCCAAGGAGAGGGCGAAGGCCGCGACGGTTACCTCTCGTTCAACGCCCCCAAAGGCAGCAAGCGCGATCACGCACGCAAGCCACGCCAGGAAGAGCAGCGCGAGCCAGCCCACCACCGCCGCGCCGAACGGGAGACGCGCGAACGGAATCAGCGCCGCAATCGCATACCCCGGCAACGGTGCCGGAATCGTTACGCGCGGATTCTTCTGGAAGAACGTACCGGAGCCGACGCTGCGTTCGCACGCGCCGAGCGGCTGGGTACGATAGGGATCAGCCCCTTGCGATGCGACGCGCGCGGCGCAGTAGAACGCGCGGAAATCGCCGACAAAGAAGCCGGTACGTGTGACGACGCTGGTTTGGGCGGCCAATGCCACCACCGTCGCGACGACGATGCCGGCGGCGATCCACGACCTGCGCAATAGGCTAGGAGCCCGAGGCGATCGGCAGTTCTGTTTCGGTTGTCGGCTGGTACTCGAGTTCGGCGGCGATCACTGAGAGCCGCTCGAGCACGGTCGCGTGGCGTTGCTCCAGGCTCGTGGCCAGCGGCCCAACCCAAACCTCGTGCACGTCACCCAGCAGCAGGTTTCCGCGATAGAGGCGCCCGGCGCTGCGATAGTGCGCGTACGCCGCGCGGACCTCGCCGCGATCGTACTGTTCGTCGCCGTCGTTGGCGTGCGCCATGAAGCCATTGACGTCGACGATCACGTTGTCGAGATCGAGCGCGAGATCTTCGCCGGCGCGGAAGTACGCCTCCACTCGGTCGAAACCGACGAGCTGCGCGATCGCCTTGCGAATGTTGGAACACGCCGTGCGCAGGCTCTGGGCGACCAGATGCTTTTCAGCATCGGGCCAAAAGAGTTTCCCGAGCTCGGCGCGCGAGACGCTCCCGCCCGGCTGCAGCGCCAGATACTTGAAGATCTGACGATCGCGCCGGCGCACCCATTCGATCGGCCGGCGATCGATCTCGGCGCGGAACCAGCCGAAGAGCCGCACCTGCATCGGCGTCGCCGCCTGCACGCGCCAGCCGTAGCGATCGTAGAGGCGGCTGCGCGAGAGCGCGCGCAGCGGCCGGTAACCGTCGGGGGTGTGCACCACGAAGAGCCCGTGCTCTTCGAGCGCTTGGAGCTGCTGGCGATCCTCGAGATACGATCCGCTCATCAGTTTGAACACCATATCGGCGTCCTTCTCCGTGACGAACTTGAGCGCATCGGCGATGAATTCGTTGAAGAGATGGCCGTGGCGCAGGCGCCAGTTATCGAACGCCTGCGCGAGGCTGCAGCTGTCTTCGGCGGCCTTGCGCAGCGCGCTGCTGACGACGTGCGGCCAGCCGTCGGTGACCTCGAGCAAGCGCAGTACGTCGGAGTGCGCAAAGGGTACGCCGTAGGTTTCGGCGAGATGCCGAACGCCCGAAGCGTCGAACGCGAGCCGCTCCGCGTCGCACAATGAGGCGATGCCCTGCGCGACCAAACGCCCGACCTGGAAGGCCGCGCGCGAGCGGCAGGCGATCAGCAGCGTGGCGCCGTCGGGCAAATCTTCGATAAGGCGGGTGATCGCCTCGAGCCCTTCGGGCGAGGGAATATCGGAGCAGTCCAGCGCGAGTTCCATCGGCACGCGCTTGGCGAGCGCATCGAGCGCGGCTTGGTGCGAATCGAGCATTAAACCGCTTTCGAGCGCGCCGGCGACGGCGGCCCAGACGGCTTCGGCGGTAAACTTGGCGCCGACGACGGCGTAGTATCCGTTGGTGGCGCAGTACCGCATGTAGCTGACCAGCGCCATCGTCTTGCCGAATCCAGGGGGCGCTACTAGAAAGCGCACGGGCACGCCGGTGAAGCGGCCGAGCCACTCTTCGAGCCGTGCTCTTCGCACGATGGATGGCCCCAGTCGGGGCAATTTCGCGTTCACTGAACCAGAGGGTCCTCCTCTGGAAGCTCAGTATATCTTTTACTATTCATACATGCAACCAGCCGTAACGTAGTGCTGCCTATGACGCCACCAGGCGTCTACTAAGCGATTCAAAGAATCGGCCCCGCCACCGTACCTCATAATTACATCGGCGTATGAGGTTCCGGGCTTTAGTAGCAAGCGGCTGGCCGCGAACGACCTGCCGGGTAATCTCGTGATTTTCGCGCAATTCGGGCCGCAGGCGATCCAGGACCGGGCGCGCCGCCGGCGGGTGCTCGGCCCTGAATCGGAGCAGCCGCGGGTAGACGGGCCGGAAATAGCGCACGACATCGAACCCATCGAGTTCGGCCTCCTCCAGAACTTCGCCCGGCGCCCCTAGGGAGGAGTACAGGCGGCCCTTTTCCGCGTGCCGCCGCGGCGCCAGCGTGTGCCCGTAGTGCGCGTACACGTAGGGCAGGGCGAGGCGTTTGCCGCTCAAGCCGATCAGCTGCTCGTGCACCGCGCCTTCCCAGCGCAACTCGGGCTTGAAACGGAAGAACATCATCCGCCGCTCGATCGACGTGTAGTAGTCGAACGAACCGAAGAAATGCCACGTGTAGCCGTCGACGAAGTCGTACTCCGCCGGCACCGCGCCCAGGCGTTGCGCGATGCGCGCAACTTGCGGCCCGTGCACCTCGTCGGCGTCGACGAACGCGATCCAATCGCCCGCGTCGTGCTGCTCGTGCAGGCGCAGACATACGTTGCGCGCGTGCGCGAAGGTCGTAAACGGCGTGCGGTCGACGACGATGCGCCCCTGGCGTCCAAACGCGCTTGCAGCGAGCGTTTCGGCGTGCGGTGAAGGCCCCGGCGCGTTATCGTTGACGATCAGCATCCCCGCCGCGCCGGCGATCGACGCGAGCATCGCGCCCAAGAACGGCTCCTCGCGCGGACCGAGAATCAAGTGCGCGGCGACGCTCGGCGGACCCATCGATATGCGCTTCGCGCGCGGCGGCGGAGTTTCCGCCGAGTACGCGAAGCGGGCGTGATGCCGCCTCTGCGCCTGGCCGTCGACGCGCGCGTCATCGCAGAGGATACGCGCGGCATCGGGCGTTACGCGCGTGCGATCCTGCGGCGCCTCGTGCTGCGCGACGACCTCGCGCTCACGCTGCTCGCCGACGGCTTCTTTGCGGCGCGCCGCCGTGCGGCGTACGCCCGCGTGCTGGGCAACGAAAACTTCAAGGTCCGCGGGCGCGTGCCGCACGACGCCGATCTCGTGTGGCATCCCGCCAACGGCACCTTCTTTGCTTCGGCGCAGCCCGCGGTCGCCACGATCCACGACGCGGTACCGTTCCGCTACCCCGCCGCCGACCCGCAGCGCCGCAAGCACGCCCAGCTGCCGTTTCTCCGCTCCGCCCGCCGCGCCGAGCGCGTGATCGCCGTCTCGCGCTTCGGTCGCGACGAAGTGCACGAGCTGCTCGCCGTCCCCCTCGAGCAGATCGAGATCATTCCGCACGGGGTCGAAGCGGCGTTCTCACCAGGCGATCCGCAGCCGCTGCCCGCCGCGCTGCAGGGGCAGCGCTACCTCCTCTTCATCGGCGATCCGATCGGCGAACCGCGCAAGAACTTCGACTTGCTCTACGAGGCGTATCGTGCGGCCTGGAGCGGCAGCGACGCACCGCTGCTCGCCGTTGCCGGGCCGCGCGCCCCGCAGCTGCCGGGCGTGCTGCACATCGGCAACCTCGGCGACGATCTGCTCGCCGATCGCAGCGAAGCCCTGCGCGCCGCTTATCGCGGCGCGCTCGCGCTGGCGATGGCGTCGTACCACGAGACGTTCGGCATGCCGATGCTCGAGGCAATGGCCTGCGGCACGCCGGTCGTCGCCTCGCACGCCAGCTCGTTGCCGGAGGTCGCGGGCGTCGCCGCCCTCTACGCGCCGCCCGACGACGCGGCCGCCTGGGCCGCCGCGCTGCGGCGCATCGTCTCCGACGACGATCTGCGCGCGCGTCTGCGCGCGGCGGGGCTGGAACGCGTCGAGCAGTTCAGTTGGGATCGCAGCGCGCAGCAGCACGCGGCGCTCTTTCATTCGCTCGTCGCGTGATTCGGCTCGGCGTCGACGCGTGGAATCTTCCCGGCGACCGGCGCGGCATCGGCCGCTACCTGCGCGAGATCCTGCGCGTCTGGTGGGAGCGCGAGCGCGCGCGCGTCGAGGTAACGCTGATCGTCCCGGAGTGGCATAGCTGGACGGTGCGCGGGCGCTACTTGCGGGAAGTCGACGCGCGGCGCTATCGCGTCGTCTCGCGTGCGCTCCACGGGCGCGCCGGCTTAAACGCGCTCTGGTTTCCATTCAACGGCTGCAGCTGGACGAACTTCACGCTGCCCGCCGCCGCGACGCTGCACGACGCGTCGAACTTCGTCGTGCCCGATTACGCGCCGGCGACGCAGAAAATCTTCGAAAGCGCGGCGCAGCGCTGCCGGGCGCTGATCACCGATTCCTACTTTGCGCAGCGCGAACTCGCGCGCGAGCTTCGCATCGCGCCCGAGCGGCTCACGCCGATTCCGCTCGGCGTCCGTCCGCCGCGCCCGGCCGAACCGGTCGCCCTCGACGTCGATGCGCTCGCCCCATTCGCCCTCTACGTGGGCGCGGCCGAACGGCGCAAGGGCTTCGACACACTGCTTTCCGCGATGGAGCTCGTCGGGCGCGAGCGTTCCGATCTCACGCTCGTCGCGACCGCGCAGCTGCACGGTGAGTTCGAGGTGCCGGCGGGCGTTCGGGTGGTCGAGCTCGGCCACGTCGACGATGCGACGCTGGCCGCGCTCTATCGCGCCTGCGCGCTGCTCGCCTTTCCCTCGCGATACGAAGGCTTCGGGCTGCCGGTGCTCGAGGGGATGAGTTACGGCGCGCCGGTCGTCGCCTCGAACGCCGCGTCGATTCCGGAGGCCGGCGGCGACGCCGCCTACTACGTCGCGCCCGGCTCGCCCGAAGAGCTGGCGGCGGCGATCCTGCGGGTGACCGGCGACGCGCCGTTCGCGCAGGGCTTGCGCCGGCGCGGGCCGCCGCGCGCCGCGTCGTTTACCTGGGAGCAGACCGCGGCGAAGACGCTCGACGTCATCGAGGCGATGCTGTGACGACGATCCACCTCGCCACCGGCATCGCGATCCGTGAGGGCCGGATTTTGCTCGTCGCGTCGCGCTACCCAAACCAGCCGCAGCCGTTATGGAATCTTCCCGGCGGACGGCAGCAGCCCGGCGAACTGCTCGTCGAGACCGTCGTCCGCGAGTTTTACGAAGAGACGCAGCTGCGCGTGCACCCCGGCGAACTAGCTTACGTCAGTGAGAGTTACGACGGCGAGCGCCATTTCCTCAACGCAGCGTTTCACGTGTCGTTCGACAAGCTTCAGTCCTTCGACAAGCCGCCCTTCGACAAGCTCAGGGTGACAGCGGGGGTGGAAGATCATGTTGTTGGGGTGGAGTGGGTGGCTTTGAGCGAGGTGCGCGAGCGGATCGTGGTTGCGGTCGTGCGTGAGCCGCTGCTCGCCTATCTGCAGGGCGCGCTCGAGCGCCGCTACGCCGGCTTTCAGGAAGCCGGGATTACGATTGAGTGGTTCTCCGACTCGGCTTGACGGCCGCCGCCCATTCTTCACGCTCGAGGGTGTGCGCCAGCACGTCGACGGGTTTGCCTTGCACCGTCGCCCCGCGCGGCAGCGTGCCGTCGCCGCTGAAGCCGGTGCGCCGCAGCACCGCGCGCGACGAGCGATTCTCGGGTAGACAATACGCGCGAATGCGCCGCAGGCTGGCGCGTTCGAAACCTTCGTCGATCAGTGCTTCGACCGCTTCGGTGGCGATGCCGCGGCCGCGATAGACGCGTACGACGCTGTAACCGATCTCCGCGCTCGTACGGTCGTTTTCCTGAACGCGCAGCGACACCCAGCCGAGCGGCTCGCTCTGGCCTTGGGCGAAGTGCACGAGCCACTCGAAGCGGCCGCTCGTGCCGGGGCCAAAGCGCGTCGGGCGCTGACCGACGGCTCGCAGAAACTGCGCGCGGTTGACATTGGGCAGATCCTGATAGTCGCGCAGATCGGGCTCCTGTAGAACTTCCCAAAGGATGCCGGCGTTCTCGACCGTGACCGGGACGAGCCGCAGGCGCGCGGTACGAATCGTTCTCACCGCGCGCCGCGGCCTTGCCGCTCGCCTGCGCGCGCGTGATAGTGCCGGCGATGTGGGTCGATATATCGGGAACGGTCTCTTCCGCACCGCGCTTCTTCTACGGCTCGCGGACGCACTGCATGCACGAAGCCTTCGACGTCGCGAGCAGCGCCGGCACGGTTGAGGTCGTCGACAACGTCGACATCGCACCGCGCTGCCCGGTGAAGCCCGGCGACCGCATCGAAGTCGCGGGCGAGCTGGTGCACGATCCGGGGCGGCCGCCCGTGCTGCATTGGACGCATCACGATCCGGCCCACCTGCATCGCGACGGCTTCATTCGGCTTCACGGGAGGCTGTACGCGTAAGCGCCTTCACGCGGTGCCCTGGTAAGCGCAAAAGCTCCGGGATCGTCACGAACTGATAGCCCTCGCCCTTGAGCGCATCGACGATCAGGCGCGTTGCCGCGACGTCGGCACTGCGGTCGCAGAGCCGCCGTCCGCTGCGCGAATCACTGCAGATGATTCCCCGATTACCGTCGTGCAGAACGATGATCGCGCCATCGCTCGCGTAGCGCAGCACGCGCGACGCGATCACCCGCGCCGGCGGATCCTCCCAGTCGTTGGCCAGCGGCACCGACCACATCACCGGCGTGTAGCCAAGCCGGCGCACCTCGCCGAGCACGAGCCAATCGCGCGCGCCAAACGGCGGCCGCATGAGGCGGGTGTGCACGCCGGTGGCTGCGTAGATCGCGCGATCCGTGCGCTCGAGCGTCCGGCGAAGGCTGTCGCTTCCGTAGAGCAGCAGGTGGCCGTGGTTCCACGTATGATTGCCGATCGCGTTGCCGTCGGCGACTTCGCGGCGCACGACGCCGGGATAGGCCGCGACAGCGCGCCCGACCACGAAAAACGTCGCGTGCACGTGCTCGTCGCGCAGCACCGAGAGCAGCTCGTCGGTATACGGCGGGTTCGGCCCGTCGTCGTAGGTGAGCGCGATGACCCGCTGGTTCTTCGGCCCGCTGACGATCGTCTTGCCGAAGACTTGACTGCTCGGGCTCTCCAGCACTTGGTAGGCCGCATACGCACCGGCGCCCAGCACGGCGAGGATCGCGATCCAGCAGATGATCCAGCGCCGCCGCGGACTCAACGCTTCGTGCCGCGTATCCGTGCCTGCGCTTTGGCGATGTTCGCGCGGAACTCGTCGGGCCCGAAGTCGCGAAAATCCTTGACGATCTGCGCGTATCGCGCGTCGGCTATTTGCGTGCTCTGCATGTGCACGAGGTCTTTGGGAACGCCCTTCGAGAGATCGATTGAGTAGAACTGGCCGCTCTTGGTCGCCCAGTAGTTCGGATCGGTAAAGCTCACCGTGCGGTCGCCGTGCTTGTAGTCCACCACCTGCTTAACGTAGACGGTGTAGTGGGCGTTAGCGTTGGGGCGCGGCGCCTTGTCCTCGAGCTGCCAGATTCCGTCCTGCACGAGCCGGCCGAAAAAGAAGCTGACGTCGTAGACTTTCGCCAACGGCGCTTTGACCGAGATCTCGCGTCCGTCATAGCCGCGAATCCGGTACGAAAACGTGGAGACGCCCTCGACGTCGGACGTGTCGTACTCTTCCTCGGCGATCGGCGGCTTCGCGTAGCGGATTAATAGCCGCGCGTAGAGTTCGCTCGGCGCTTTTTGCGCGTGAATCGCGGGGCCGAAGCGCCCCATCTCGCCGGGGCCGTAGATCCGCCAGCCGAGGATAATAAAAATAATGGCCAGGACGACGATGAGGATGCCGATAGGAAAGCGCCGCATCACGCCTGCGCCTCAGCCGCCGCTGCCTGCAGATCGAGCGCGAGGTTGACGAGCCGGTCGGCGGCCGCGTTCTGCTTGCGCGGCACGTGCTTGATATCGATCAGTTCGAAGCCGCGCACCAGCGCCCGCGCGCGCTGGTAGAGCGGCACCAGGCCCGCATTCTTGACCCGGTACTCGCCGCGCAGCTGCTTGACGACCAGCTCAGAATCGAGGCGCACCGCCAGCCGGCGGATGCCACGGGCGCGGGCAGCCTGCAAACCAAGCAGCAGCCCGGTCCATTCGGCGACGTTGTTGGTCGCGATCCCGAGGTACTCGTGGATCTCTTCGATCGTCTCGCCGTCGGGGTCGAGCAGGACGGCCGCGCCTGCAGCCGGGCCGGGATTGCCGCGGGAACCACCGTCGGCGAAGAGTGTCGCGTCCATAGCGAGCCGGGCTTCGGCGGTAGCGAGGCATAGACCGCCCGCGCCGCGGGTACATCACCGAACATGAGAACTCATCCGTTCCTACTGCGTGCGGCCATCGCCGCCATTGCGATCTCGCTGCTCGGCACGTTCCCGCTGGCCGTCTCGGCCGCCGGAACCTCGACCTTTTACGGCATCACGGTGCACGTGTCGTCGAACAATATCAAGGTACAGAATCCGAAGACGAAACAGACGATGAGCTTCCTGCTCGTTCCGAAGTTCGATCAGGTCTTTTCGGCCGACGGCAAAACGACGTACCAGATGGGCAAGGTCAAGGCCGGCCAGTACGTCGGGATCATCTACGATCGCAAGGCGCTCGGGCAGGCTCACGCCGACAAGATCTATCTGCTGACCAACGCCAATCAGACGATCGGAACGCAGTAGCGGCGCCTCCGTTCGGAGGAAAAAGATGACTAGAGTCGTAGTCTAGATCTCCCATTCGAGGGGTGCAAAGGAGCCGCGCCTCATGTCATCTACGAACTCTCTTGCGCGAGCGGCCGTCATTATCGGCGCCGCTCTTTTGAGCGCCTGCACGGGCGCCCAGGTCGCCCCGGCGGGCGGTTCCGGCCGTGAGGTCGAGCCGGCAGTCCCTCGGAGCGGCGCGCTCGCCGACCCGGCCGCCGGCACGCCCAGCGGCGGCAAATCTTGGATGCTGCCGTCGGCAGCGACCTGCGGTTACAATGGCAAGTTGCCGCCGTGCGGCCTGCTGTACGTCACCAACTACCGCGCGAACGACGTCATCGTCTATAAGAACAATACGATCGTGGGCGAGCTCAAGGGGCTCAAGGGCCCCGACGGCATCTGCACCGATCGCCACGGCAACATCTGGGTTGCCAACAATTTAGGGCAGAACCTCGTCGAGTACGCCCACGGCGGAACCGCGCCGCTCAAGACGCTCGGCGATCCGGGCTATTACCCCCTTGGCTGCGCGGTGAATCCGCGCACCGGCGCGCTGGTCGTGACCAACATCTTCTCGACCGCGAGCGGACCCGGAAACGTCGCCATCTATCACCAAACGAAGGGCCCGCCGCTGATCGTCAACGATCCGAAGATCTTTTACTACTTCTTCGCCGGCTTCGACCCCGCCAGCAACCTCTACGTTGACGGCCTCGACACGTCAAAGAGGTTTGCCTTTGCCGAACTGCTGCGCGGCCAGCAAAAATTAAACAAGATCTCGCTCAACGCGACGATTAACTATCCCGGCGCGATTGCATGGGACGGCGAGTACGTCGACGTCGGCGACCAGCTCTACCAAAACAAGGTCGCGTCCGCGGTTTACCAGACGAACGGCGCCGGCGGAAAGATCGTTGGTAAGACGGTGCTTACCGCCGCGCAGGACGTCGTCGGTTATTGGGTCGGATCGGGCAGCCTGATCGGCCCCGACGCGAACTTGAACGACGTTTTCCTCTATCAATATCCCGCGGGCGGCTATCCGACGCTCTCGCTGGGAAACCTCGACAAGCCATACGGCGCTGCCGTCAGCGTCGCGCGCTGACGCGCGAAAGGAGCGTTTTCATGCGCACGAAGGGATTTTTCTCCTGCGCCGTGCTCGCACCGGCGCTTGCCGGGCTCGCCGCCTGCTCGGGTTCGGCGACGCCGTCTGCTGTATCCAATGCTCCGGCGCCGTTGGCTTCGCCGGCCGGCGTCGCGCCGCACGGCCCGAAGGGGCACGGTTGGATCTCGCGCGACGCGGCGACGCAGCGCGTGGTCTACGTTACCGACGGCGACAAGGTGCTGATCTTCCCCGAAAAGCGGAACCGGCCGCCGCTCGGCGAGATTACCGACGGCATCGAATCCGCGTACGGCGTCTGTCTGGATCGTAACGGCAATCTCTACGTCGCCAACCAGTATGGGAATTCGGTCGTCGAGTATCCACCCGGCGCAACCGAACCGTCGCGGTCGTTCTCGCAAGACCTCGAGCGGCCGCTCTATCCCGCTGTCGACAGCCGCGGCAATCTGTGGGTTACCAATGCCGACAACGGCACGGTCGTCGAGTTCGCTGCGGGCACGACTCAAGCATCGCAAGTACTGCAGACGCCCGGCGTCGAGGCAGACGGCTTAGATTTCGACCCGCAAGGAAACCTGTACGTCGCCTACCGCTCGTCGCCGCACGGCACCGGCAGCATCGAAGAGTTTGCCGCGGGTTCGTCGCAGGGCTCGATTTTAGGGATGAGCATCAATCAGCCGCAGAGCGTCGTCGTTACCGAGGGCGGAACGATTCTCACGGTCGAGACCGGCGGAACGAACCGCATCGACGTCTTTCCTCCCGGGTATCAAGAACCAACGCTGGTGGTCGGCGTGCGGGACGCGCCAACGCAGATCGCGATCAGCCGAGATCAGCACTCGCTGTGGGTCTCGAGCTTCGCCGAGGGACGGATCTTCTCATCACCGTATCCGCTGCTCAATCCCAACGGCAGCCCGAACGTTCTGCACGAGAAGATTCGCGTCAAATCGTATGGCAGCGTTCAGGGCATGGCGTTGAGCGACGGTCAGGTCTTCTAAGCGGCCGGCGGGCCGTACGGGTCCTGCGGCGACTGCGGCGGCCCTTGCGGCGGCCCCTGCGGCGGCGCCCCCTGCTGTTGCTGTTGCTGCTGCGACTGGTCGGGGAAGAAGCCGACGATCGTGCCCTCGGAGTCGGTCACAAAGACGATGTGCAGCGAGCTCTTTTGGAAGATTGCCGTGTAGTGATAGCGGCGGTAGCCTTGCATGTTCTCTTCGCGAACGAACTGCAGCCGCTTGAACGTGCCGAGCTGCGCGAATGCTTGGCGAGCCCGCGAGAGCCCCTCCGACTGCGAGTTCATGCTCTCGGAGATGTTGGTCGGAATCCGCCCGGCGATAATGTCGGTGATGAACGTCGTGAAGCCCGCGGTCGGCGGGCCGGAGGGTGCCGCCTGCGCAAGCAAACCCGAGAGGAACAAAACGGCGGCAATCTGCATCATAACCAGGCTGCCTTCGAGCCGGAGGGTCCGCGGCCCTTACGTGAGTACATGAAGCTATCGTGAGATGCGCCGTCGCCTTGCTTGCCGTGGTGCTCGCGTCGCCGGGAGAACCGCTCTTTGCAAGCGGCGAATTCGCGCAGGCGGCGGCGGCCGATCGAGCTTGGCTGCAAAGCCACCCCGGCGACATCGACGCGCAGCTGCGCGTCGGCGCCGTCGCGCTGTACGAAAACCGCATCGGCGCCGCCGAACCGCCGATCCTCGCGGTGATCTCCAAAGAACCAAACAACACGCGCGCTACCCGCCTGCTTGCCGAACTCAATCGTCGTCAGGAAGAGGCGCATCGCAGCGCTACGGTCAGCGGCCGGAGTACGCGCGTGCCGTTTGTAGCGTCGTCACCGCTGCCGGTCGTGCGCGTCGTTGCCAACGGCACGGCGGCAAACTTTCTCGTCGATACCGGTGCCGACGTGATCGTCGACCCGGTATTCGCCAAGCGCATCGGCCTCGCGCCCTACGGCCGCAGCATCGGCACGTTTGCCGGCAACAAACAAGCGCCGGTGCAGAACGGCATGCTGCGCTCGCTCTCGCTCGGCGGAGCAACGGCCGCCGAAGTTCCGGTGCACGTGTTACCGACGCGCGCCGAGTCGCTCTTTCCGAAGGTGCAGATCGACGGCATCCTCGGCACGACGCTCTTCGAGCGTTTTTTGGTAACGATCGACTACCCCAACGCGGCGCTGATTCTGCGGCCGCGCTCGGCGCAGGTCTCGGCGGCGTTCCAAGCTGACGCCGCAGCGGCGAAAAACACGATCGTGCCCTTCTATCTCGTCGGCGATCACTTCGTCTTTGCGAAGGCGCAGGTCAACGACGCGCCGCCCGGGCTCTTTCTCTTCGATTCCGGGCTCGCGGGCGGCGGCCTGATGCCGACGTCGAAGCTGCTTTCCGCCGCGCGCATCACGCTCGACAGCGCCCACCAAGGTGTCGGCATCGGCGGCGGCGGCGCGGTCGTCGACGTGCCGCTGCGCGCCGCGCGCGTCGCGGTGGGATCGGCGGTGCAGCACGACGTTCCCGGGCTCTACACGCCGGAAGGATCGCCGCTCGACGCCTTTCCCTTCACCGCCTCGGGCATCATCTCCAACGACTTTCTGCGAAACTACGCCTTCACGGTCGACTTCGACGCGATGCGCATCGTCTTAGCCGCACCCGCCGCCGTCGGGGTGGCGCAGATTTTCGATGAGACCTTTCGCCGACTGCAGTCGTATCCGGTTCCACCGTACGCCATCTGGACGGCGACGTGGCACATCCGCGCGCACCCGATGGGCTACTATTCGGGCGAATCGTCGTCGGTCGAGACGCACCGCTACGCCGTTCGGCTCTCCGACGGGATGGAGAACGTCAGCGACCCCGGCACGAACGGCAAGCTGCCGCCGGCGCTTATCGAGCCCGAGTTTCTCGGCCCGTTTGCCTGGCTCGTGCGCTCCTCGGTTCGCGTCGCGCCGCGCGACAACGGCGTCGTGATGGTTCCGGATATCGCCGGACTCAAGACTATCGCGCACGTCGTCGTCTCGGCCAAGCCTTCCTATACGTTTCGCGCCGCGCCGAACGGCTCGCTGCCGGTCGAAACGATCGACGGGCGCGAAGCCTACCATCTCGAGCTGCATCCAACCGATCGGCCCGAGGTCCACAACCTGCGCGATCTCTGGATCGACGTCTCCACGTACGACCTGCTCAAGGTGCACTTCGTCGGCACGTACCGGCCGGTTCCCAACGCACCGCTGAGCCCAACCGAGGCGACCGTCTATTTCCGCTCCGTGCTCGGCGCGTGGGTCGTTACGCGATCGCTCTGGAACTACGACGATGCCCCGATTCGCTTCCAGTACGACGTGCAGAACGACGAGATCGGTCTGCCCGCAACGCTGCCGGATTGGCTCTTCGATCAGGCTGCCTACGACCAGCACCAACGCGCGGGCGTCCCGGATTATCTGGGGCAGGTGCTCGACCAACTGCGAAAAGGCGGCTACTCGGGGTCGCCGCCGTCCGACGGCGGTTCGCGGCGGAAGAACTCGGGCGAGAGCTGCGACGGGATCGGCGTAAACGCGCGCGGCGACTGTTTGTAGTTGAAGACGTTGAGGATGCTCGTCGAACGCTGGTCGGTCGTCTTGAGCGAGCCCAGCGCCCAGTTCTGTTCGATGTACTTCAGGATGCTGCCGAACTCATACCGCGTGTGCGAGATCGCGCCTTTGGGCACGTAGGGCGAGACGACGAGCAGGGGGACGCGAAAGCCCAGGCCGCCTTTCTCATCGAGCAGCGGCGGTTTTACGTGATCGTACAGGCCGCCCCAGTCATCCCAGACGACAACGATCGCCGAGCTCTTCCAATACGCACTCTTACCGATCGCGTTGACGATGCTCGCAACCCACTGCGGACCGCGATCGACCAGCGTGCCTGGATGGTCCGAATCGTTGTTGGTCGGAATCACCCAAGCAACGGCGGGCAGCGTGCCATTCGAAATATCGTCGAAGATCTTGGTTTGCGGCATCGAGACGTTGGTTCCCCACTCGCTGCCGTTGCGGACGGGTGCGATCACGTCGAACGCGTTGAGCAGCGCACCCGCGCACTGCGTGCAGCCGTTGCCGCAGCCCGGGCTCGCCACGAAGCACGGCGAGTAGTACTTCCACGAGACGCCTTTGGCGTCGAGCAGATCGCGCAGCGTCGCATAGGCGCTGCCCATTGAGGGAAAGTTGGTCGTGCAGGGGCGCGGCCCCTTATCCTCCTCGAACTTCAGCTCGCTCGTGAGCAGATCGGTGCGCGCCGTCTTCGACGAGTCGCAGCCCCAGGGCATTCCGGTCGGCGTGTCGACCAGGCTCTTGCCCACGGCGATCTGCGTGTTGCCGCGGATCAGGTCCTGATGCGCGGTAAAACTCCCGCTGCCTTGCGTCTGGAAGAGGTGGTCGCCGAGCACGTACTGTTTGGCGAGATCCCAGTAGGGCGCGATCTGTTTGGGATTGACGTACTGATAAGCAATCGTGCCGATCGTCGGCCCGCCGCCGCTCGAGCCGCGCGGGCAGACGCCCTTTGGCTCGAGGTTGAACGCGTCCATCTTCCCGCCGTCCTTCGCCGTCACGAACGAGTAGCGGCAGTGGCCGATATCGGTATTCATCACGAGCGCGCTCTGATGCAGCGCGATCGATTTCACCACGTACTTGCCGCCCTCGCGCACTTTTTCTAGGCCCATCGTCGTGCCGTCGGCGCCGGGGAACGTGGCAAACAAATTGTCGAAGCTGCGGTTCTCCTGCACGATGACGACGACGTGCGCGATCGGGGAGCTCTGCTGCGCGTGGGGAGGCATCCGCGAAAACGGGGCGAGCGCTCCGGTTGCCGTACCGCCGCAGCCCGCGAGGACGGCGGCGAAGCTTGCAACGGCGGCAAACCGGAGGCTCAACTTATTGGTCGTCGAGCGGTAAGCCGGAAGGCTTCTGGTGCAGGAAGAACTCGCGCGAGTACTTCGCGGGAATGAGTTTGAACTTCCGCGGCTTCTGGCCGTAGTTGAACATATCGGCGATGCTTGTCGAGGTCGCATCGGTCGTGCCGAGCGAACCGAGATTCCAGTTGTCTTCGATGTACCGGATGATGCTGCCGAAGCCGTACGCGGTGTGCGAAATTTCGTTTGCCGGAACGTACGGCGAGGCAACGATCATGCCGACGCGGAAGCCCGGGCCCCCTTGTTTATCGAGTTTGGGCGGCTTGACTTCGTCGTAGAAGCCGCCCCAGTCGTCCCACACGACAATGATGGCCGTCGAGCTCCAGGCCGGGCTCTGGCCGATCCCGTTGACGACCTGCGCCACCCACGACGGGCCCTTGTCGGAGCCGTAGGCGGGGTGATCGGAGTTGATCGCATCGGGGATCACCCACGCGACCTGCGGCAGCTTGCCGTTCTGCGCATCGGTGATGACTTGCTGCGGCGGACTGATGACGTGCTGGTTCCACTCGCTCGGATTGTTGAACAGCGAACTGATCACTGCAAAGCCGTTCCAGAGGGCGCCCGGGGTGCCCAGCTTTTCGGGGGGCGCGTAGTACTTCCACGTAATACCGGCCTTCGCGAAGAGATCCGCTAGCGTCTCGTAGTTGGCGCCCGAGGACGGGAAGTCGCTCGTACACGGAAACGGGCCCTTGACGTGTTCGTAGACGAGCTTTGTCGTAATCAGGTTGGTCTTGGTCCCCGGCCGGGCGTTGCAGCCCCACGCCGCCGACGACGTCGGATCGTCGATCAGGCTCTCCGTTGGATCGATCGCCGTGCCGCCGCGGATCAGATCCTGGTGTGCGGTAAAGCTGCCGCTGCCTTGCGTTTGGAACATCATGTCGGCAAGACCGTACTGCGTCGCGATGGTCCAGTACGGTTGCACCTGTGCTGGGTTGACGTAAACGTAGGGCTTGTTGCCTTCCGGTTTGCCGTTGCTCGTGTAAATGATCTGATTGAAGGCGTCCATATTACCGCCTCGATAGGCGATGCGATACGAGACGTACAAATGGTTGAGGTTCCGCTTGCTCTCTAAGTTCACTTCGGCGAGATTGACGGTAACGGTCTTGGCCTTCTTGCCTTTGCCGATGCGCTGCAGCCCGGTGGTCGTGCCGGTCGCGCCGGGGAACGTCGCGAAGAGCGTATTGAACGTACGATTCTCTTGTACCATCACGACGATGTGCTGGATCGGGGTCGACCCGGTCTTCTTGTGTCCGCCATCGGCCACATTCGGGACCACGGCTGAGTGTGAACTGCCGCCGCATGCGGTCAAGCTTAGCGAGATTGTAAGAAGGACTCCGACAAGAAACGATACTCGAGAAGGCATATACGATCTCCGTTGCTGATGGGAAGCCTCCCCCTCTTCTTCGCCTAGGCGCGGTTTACTTGGTCTCGCAAGCGGCTGCGTTGACCTGGGTCAATCATAACTTTCGCGAACGCTCTCCAGCAGCGTTTGCCCGAACTCGACGGGCGTTCCATCGCCATCGAGCACGTCTACACCAAATCCCGGATAGAGGCTAACAAAGCGCTCTTGCTTCCAGCGAGCGACCGACCAGCGGTCGCGAGCGACCGACCAGCGGTCGCGCGCGGCCTTTTCATAGGGCCAGGGCGGCATCCCTTCGCGGTCCGAGCGAATATCGCGGCCGTCCGACGTGCGAATCCTCACTTGAAATCCCTCAACGCGCGCGATCTTCATCTCGAGGGTCCCGATCTTCATACAATGGGCCTTCGGGCGGGCCGGCGTGCGAACCCCTTACCGCTTAAATAGAAACGGCCAAAACTCGTCTAAAGTTCTGGCCGGATTAATCTCGGGCTGACTGGATTCGAACCAGCGATCTCTAGTCCCCCAGACTAGCGCGATAACCAAGCTTCGCTACAGCCCGTTGGCTTTTTTCCGCTTCCTGCGCGAGCGGTTGCCGCCGATCGCGTCCTTGAGCGATTTTCCGGCGACGAAGGCCGGAACCTTTCGTGACGGGATGTTAATCGGCTCTCCGGTTTTCGGATTGCGTCCGGCACGAGCCTTGCGCGAGCGCACGACGAAGCTCCCGAAAGGATTTAGCGCGACGCGGTCGCCTTTCAGGAGCGCTCCCTTGATCTCGTTGAGGATCAAGTCTACTATTTCGCCAGCCTTTCGCCTGGAGAGCTCAGCCTCTATGGCGACGGCGTCGACGACATCTGCTTTTGTCAACGTCGCATCTCCTACTCGGCTCGGAGAGGAGCAATCGTTCAACAGCGTGGCTCGGCTGCCTTCAGGCGGCGAGAATTTCCGCGAGCGCGCGCAGCGCGAGGATGTAGCCGGCCGCGCCGAGGCCGGTCACGACTCCCCGGCAGGCTGCCGCCGTCACGCTCGTTCGGCGAAATTCCTCTCGGGCGGCGACGTTCGACAGGTGCACTTCGACGACGGGGATGCGGATCGCGGCGATCGCGTCGGCGATCGCGTACGAATAGTGCGCGTAGGCGCCGGGGTTGATGACGACGCCGGCATCGGTTTTGCGAGCGGCGTGCAGCGCGTCGATCAGGCGGCCTTCGCCGTTGTACTGCTCGCAGCGAACCTCGAAATGGAACTCCTTCGCGGCCAGAAGAATCGCGCCGTTGAGTTCCTCGAGTGTTTGCGTTCCGTAGAGCTCCGGCTCTCGCTCGCCGAGCAGATCCAGATTTGGCCCGTGTAAAACCAAAACGCGCATCGTTGGGCCCTTCTTTGGAGGAAAAGCGCGAGCCTTTGCCCCAGAGGCGCTCATGCCCGACAGAATCCTCGCCGCCTCCGCGGTCGACGCCGGCATCGCGATCACCGCCGCCATTACGACCGGTCTCGTCGGCGAGATCCGCGATCGGCACGACCTTTGGCCGACGGCCACGGCCGCGGTCGGGCGATTAGCAACCGGCGCCGCGCTTCTGGCCGCCAATCTCAAGGGCAACGAGCGAATTTCGCTGCAGATCGCCGGCGACGGGCCGCTCGGGAATATTGCGGCCGACGCATGGTTTCTCGACGAACAGACGATCGGCGCGCGCGGCTACGCGCGCAACGGGCAAGTAGAGCTTCCCGTCGACGAGCGCGGCAAGTTCAACGTTGCGGGCGCGGTTGGGAAAGGTTCCCTTCAAGTGACGCGCTCGACCGATGTCGGGCAGCCGTACGTCGGCGTCGTTCCGCTGGCAAGCGGCGAGATCGCCGAAGATCTAGCCGCCTACCTCGCGCAATCCGAACAGATTCCCAGCATCGTCGCGCTGGGCGTGCTGGCGAATCCCAACGGCGTCATTGCCGCCGGCGGTATTATCGCGCAAGCGCTGCCCGGTGCCGACGAAAAGCTGCTCGCGGCGCTCGAAGCACGCGCCGTCGCGATGCCGCCGGTCACGCAGCAAATTTCGCAGGGCGCCGATGCCGAGGCGCTGCTGCGTTCGATCGCCGGCGACACGGAACTGCGCGCCATCCGCCCGCTCGATGTGCGCTTCGCGTGCCGCTGCACTCGCGCGAAGGTCGAAGCGGTGCTGCTCGGCCTGGGCGCCGACGAACTGCTCGCTCTCACCCGCGAACGCGACCTCACCGAAGCCACCTGCGAATACTGCAAAACCGAATACGTGTTTACCGCGGATGAGGTAAGGGAGCTGTCCGCTCGAGTGTCATGAGCTGCCGCCCTACAGCGAGCTTATGGTTTCAGTGCAAAAACCGTGCCGCCGTTGTTCGCGCCGCCGCTCGAGGTCGTGCCGTAAAGAACCCCATTTACCGGCGTCAGCTCCGACATCGGATGACAGCCGTCGGCACTCCCCGCAAAGCGATGGAGTACCCGCTCCACAATCGACGCAGCCCGTTTACCGGTAATCTCGAAAATCGTTCCACAACCGGCGTCGCCGCCCGCCGAAGTGGTGCCGTAGACGGCACCTCCCATACGGATGACACCCCCTTCAGGCTGCGCCCCATCGTTCGACGACGCACCGAAGCTATATCCCCAGGGCCGTCCATACCCAGGGTCACGATAAACACTCCCCTGCCGGAACTTGCCGCCCGTTTCGGTCGTTCCGTAGAAGCGAGGGCCCTTAACGATCGCCAGAGCGCCGGACGGCGACACCCCGCCGTTGTAATCGCCAAAGCCGAAGACCATGCCCTCTTGGCCGCTGGTGGTCACGCGAAAGACCGTGCCCGTGTTATACAGGCCGCCAAGCTTCGTCGTGCCGTAAAGCGCGCCGTCGTAAACGGAGAGGCGCCCATAGGGATTGGCTGGGCCGATGGCCGTGTGCCCGAAGCTATAGATGGTCGTTGGTTCCCCGGACGGTCCGGTTTTGAATACGGTGCCACACCCTAAGACTCCGCAGGACCCGAAACCGCCGCCGTTGACAGTCGTTCCATAGAACTCACCGTTGAGTTCCGTTAATCCGCCATAGGGGTGTGCCGCCTCGGTGAAACCCTTGACCCAGTTCACCTTGCCGTTTAGACCGATGCTATAGACGCTGCCGTAGCCCTTGGGCCCGCCTTGCGATGCCGTCCCGTAAAGCGTGCGCCCGACAAGCAGCAGCGTTGAACTCGTTCCTTGCTCGGCCCTGCCGAAATCACGCACGACGTGAAACTTCTTTCCGCTGATATCGACCCGGAATATGTTTCCTTTATGGTGCGCCCCGCCGCAGGTCGTGGTTCCGTACAGCGTCGTTCCCGCAGCGACGAGTCCGCCGATCGGAGTACAGCCATTGCTTCCTTTAAACTGCACGAGCGTGCTAAAACCGGCGCTGGTTCTTGCGGCGCCCGCGCTCGCCGGTGCGTCAGGAATTAGCGCCGGCGTGGACGGTCGCGAACACGCGGCGAGCGCAATCAAAAAAAATACAGCAGCAACCGGCTTCATAAGTGGCCCTCCCTTTCGGGAGAACATCCTTCATTTGCGCGGCCTTACCTCCGAAAAACCCTTATCGAGCGCCTTTTTGAGCAAAAGGCCCTCGCGCCTGTTCGGCCGCTCGGCCCACGGGTTAGGCCGTTTGCGCCTCCCTAAGAGCGCAGAATGCGGACGAACCTGCGGGAGCCTACCGACAAGACGGCCGGCTCGGTAGTATTCCACGGCTGATTCGCTTCTTTCACCGGTTCGCCGTCGATCTTCACGCCGCCGCCGGAAATCAATCGTTCGGCGGCGCGTTTGCTTTCGGCAAAACCCGCCTTGACGAGAAGTTCGCTGACGCGCTTGCAATCGCCCAGCTCGATCTCCGGCAGGTTCTCCGTTGGAATCTCTTTGCGCTGGACGGTGCGCTCGAAGAAATCGCGCGCTGCCGCAGCCTCACCCGCACCGTGATAGCGCGCCACAATTTCTTCCGCAAGCCGCTTCTTCTCATCCATCGCTTTCACGCGCCCGGCGGCGATGTCGTCGTCGAGCTTAGCCGAATCTCCCGAGGAGCGGAACGCCGCGTACCGCGCGTATGCCGGAAGCAGCTCGTCGGAGATTCTCATCAGCTTCCCAAACTGCTCGGTCGCAGATTCCCCGACGCCGACGTAGTTGCCGAGTGACTTGCTCATCTTCTTCTCGCCGTCGAGGCCAACGAGCAGCGGCACGGTCGCGCAAATCTGCGGCAGCTGCCCGAACTCGCGCTGAAAGTGGCGGCCGAGAAGCAGGTTGAAGAGTTGATCCGTCCCGCCGAGCTCCACATCGGCTTCGATCGCCACCGAATCATAGGCCTGCGCCACCGGATAGAGCAGCTCGTGCAGCGAGATCGGCGCGCCGGCCTCGAAACGCTCGTGAAAGTCGTTGCGCTCGAGCATTTGCGCGATGGTCGCCTTCGCCAGCAGCTTCACCAGATCGCTGAAGCCGAGCTTGTCGAGCCATTCGGAGTTGTAGCGAATCTCGATGCGCTCCAGATCGAGCACCTTGCCGGCCTGCTCGGTGTAGGTCTGCATGTTCGCCTCGATCTCTTCTTGCGAAAGCTGCGGACGCGTGACGTTTCGTCCGCTCGGATCCCCGATGCGCGCGGTGAAATCGCCGATGATCAGCGTCACATGGTGCCCCGCTTGCGCGAAGCGCTGCAGCTGATTCAGAACCACCATAAAGCCGAGGTGAAGATCGGGGCTCGTCGGGTCGATTCCCAGCTTGACCCGAAGCGGACGCCCCAGCTTGAGCCGTTGCTCGAAATCGGCAACGGTCTCGACGTGATCGAAACCGTCGAGCAGTTCGGCCGCCGTCACCCGCGCAGCTCCAGGATCGTCACGCCGCTGGATCCCTCCTCTTCGTTACCGTAGCGGTAGCTCGTCACCGCCGCATGACCGCGAAGATACTCCTGCAGGCCGCGCCCCAACATGCCGGTTCCCTTACCGTGAATCAGCCGCAACTCGAGGTTACCCGCAAGCAGCGCATCGTCGATCCAGCGTTCGACCAGCGGCTCGGCTTCGGCGTAACGCTTTCCCCGTACGTCGAGCGACGCGACGCTTCTACCAGCCGCCGCCATCCGCGTATCGGCGGTGACGGCGCTCGACCGCGCGCGTTTGGGAGGCGCCCCCAAACGCGTGACATCGCTTTTCTCCACCATCATCTTCATTGAACCGATCGAAACGAGCAACCTTTCGTCCCAGTCCTCCGAAACGACGGCTTCTTGATCGAGCGAGCGAATCCGCACGCGATCGCCGAGCGCAAAGGTTTGATCGTCCTGCGCGCGCTGCGCTTCGGGGCGGATGCCGAGATCCTGACGGATCGCTTCGATCGTTTGAGCCAGCGCCGCCGTCTGCCCCGGCGTCACGCGCGCGCGCCGTCGCGCACCGTGTTCTGACGATTCGTCGGCGCGCCGCTGCAGCTCGCGGGTGAAATCGCGCAGACCCTGCGCCAAACGCTCTTCGGCGTTCGCGCCGAAGCGGCGCCGCTGCGCATCGAGCTCGTCCCGATCGTGCCGCAGCGACTCGCCCTGCACGGCGACCGCTCGGCGTTCGCCCTCCAAGCGCGTTCGCGACTCCCGCAGCTCGCTGTTGCGCAGCGAAAGCTCGGCAAGCGCCGCTTCGTAATCGCGCTCGCGATCCTCCATCAACTCGGTCGCGCGCGCGACGATTGCCTCGGAAAGACCCAGACGCGTCGCGAGCGGAAACGCCAGCGACTGCCCCGGCGCGCCGATGTCGAGCTCGAAGGTTGGCTGAAAGGTTGTCGAGTCGAAGCGAACGCTCGCGTTGGCGACGCCGGGCGTGGAGTGCGCGAAAAGCTTGAGCTCCGTGGAGTGCGTCGAAACGATCGCTTTCGCGCCGCATGCCAGCAGCCGTTCGAGCATCGCGACCGCGAGCGCCGTGCCCGCCGCGGGTTCGGTGCCGCCGCCGATTTCATCGACGATCGCCAAGGTGCGCGAGCCGGCATCTTCGAGGATCTCGCGCATGCGCTGTAAGTGCGCGGAGAAGGTCGACGCGTTGGCCGCCAGCGACTGCTCGTCGCCGATATCGGCGACCACGCGCTCGAAGCGCCCGATGCACGTCGCCCCGCCGGCCGGCAGCTGCAGTCCGCAATACGCCATGACGACGTAGAGCCCGGCCATCTTCAGCGCGACGGTCTTGCCTCCCATGTTCGGGCCGCTGATCACCAGCAGCCGCGTCGCGTCGTCGAGCCGCAGCGACTGCGGCACCGCACGCGAATCGAGCAAAGGGTGCCGGCCATTGTCGACGATCAAACTCGGCTCGTCGCTCAGCTCGGGCATCACGCCGCCGCCGCGGCGCGCCAGTTCGGCCTTCGCCGCGAGCAGATCGAGCGTTGCGAGCACTTCGACGTTCGCCTCGACCTCGGCCGCGCGTGCGCCGACTTGCGCGGAGAGTACCTGCAGAACGCGCTGCACCTCGCGCTCCTCTTCGATCTGCAGCGTGCGCACGCGGTTGTTGCTGTCGAGCGCCGACAGCGGCTCGACGAAGAGCGTCTGGCCGCTCGAGCTGGTATCGTGCACGATGCTGGGCAGGCTGCCGGCAAACTCCGCCTTAATCGGAATGACGAAGCGCCCGTTGCGAATCGTGACCACGCGGTCCTGAATCGCTTTGGCGTACTTGGCGCCGTTGAGGATCGAAGAGATGCGATCGCGCGCCTCGCCTTGCGCCGCAACGAGGCTGCGCCGGATCCGCCCCAGCGCATGCGATGCACGATCCAGAACCGTGCCGCGTTCGTCGATCGCGTCGACGAGCGAATGCGCCAGCTCGCGCAACGGCGTGTAGGGCGCGACGACCGAGGCTAAGTCCGGATGCTCGCGCACCGCCTTGTGCGCGGCGGCGGCCGCTGCCAGCGCATCGCCGACCGAACGCAGCTCCGCCGCGGCGAGCGTTCGGCCGACCTGCGCGGCTTCGGTGTAGGGCGCCGTGTCGATCGCCGGCATGATCGTGACGTCGGCGCTCGCCGCGAGCGAGCGCATCGCTTCGGTGCGCAGCTGCTCCCGGCGCACGATCGCAAAATCCGCATCGGGCAGCAGATCGTTGGCCAACGCACGACCGCGCTGCGTCCGCGTCGCGGAGACGACACGCTCGCGCACTCGCGCGAAGTCGAGCGCGTCGAGGGTGCGAGCATCTGCGAGGCTCATCGGAATCGGCGGGCTACGCGAGCTTCGTCTTTACCAGCTCGTTGGCCAGGGCCGGATCGGCCTTGCCGCGCGAGGCCTTCATCACCTGGCCGACGAGAAAGCCGAGCACGTTGGTTTTGCCGGCTTTGTAATCGGCGACGACCTTTTCGTTGGCGGCCAGCACCTCGTCGACGAATCGCTCGATCGCGGCCGGGTCGCTGGTCTGCGCCAAGCCTTCGCGCTCGACGAGCGCCGTGGGTGAACCGGCGCCGTCCCACATGCGCACGAGCAGGTCCTTAGCGATCTTCGAGTTGATCTTCTTGCCCTCGACGAGCTCGATCAGCTCGGCGAGATGCCCGACGTCGACCTTCGAATCGGCGACCGCAACGCCGGTCTCGTTGGCCAAGCGCGAGAGCTCGCCGAGCACGAAGTTGCTCGACTGCTGCGGATTGCGGCTACGCGCGACGACGTCGTCGAAATACTGCGCGAGCGAGAGATTATCGATCAGCTGGGTCGCGGCGTTGACGGCGAGGCCGTACTCCTTGGTGTACCGCTCGAAGCGGCGCCACGGCATCGCCGGGAGTGCGGCCTGCAGCCGGTCGACGAGCTCGCGTGGAATCTCCAGCGGCACGAGGTCGGGATCGGGAAAGTAACGGTAGTCGTGCGCTTCTTCCTTGCTGCGCATCGAATGCGTGACGCCCTTGAGCTCGTCCCAGCCGCGCGTCTCCTGAACGATTCGCCCGCCGCCCGCGAGCAACGCGATCTGCCGCGCGATCTCGCTCTCGATCGCGCGCTCGACGGAACGGAACGAGTTCATGTTCTTGATCTCGGTCTTCGTGCCGAGCCGATCGGAGCCGGCCGGACGCACGGAAACGTTGGCATCGCAGCGCAGCGAGCCTTCCTCCATCTTCACGTCGCTCACGCCGAGCGCCAGCAGCGTCCGGCGCAGCGACTCGAGGTAGGCGACGGCGTCGCGCGCGCTGTGCAGCTCGGGTTCGGAGACGCACTCCATCAACGGAACGCCGGCGCGATTGAAATCGAGCAATGAGTACGAGCTGCCGGCGATGCGGCCGTCGCCCGAACCGGCGTGCGTCGATTTGCCGGTGTCTTCTTCCAGGTGGATGCGCGTGAGGCGGCAGCTTTTCAGCGAGCCGTCATCGAGCCAGTACATCACCTCGCCGCCGACGGTCAGCGGCATGTCGTACTGGGAAATTTGGTAATCCTTGGGCATGTCGGGATAAAAGTAGTTCTTGCGATCGAACTTCGAAAACACCGGAATCTCGGCGCCGAAGGCGAGCCCCGTCCGAACGATGTGCGTGAGTGCCTGTTCGTTGGGCACCGGCAGCGCGCCGGGCATTCCCAAACAGACCGGGCACGTCTTCGTGTTCGGCTCGCCGCCGAACTCGTTGAGGCAGCCGCAGAACATCTTGGTCTGCGTCTTGAGCTCGACGTGACACTCCACGCCGATGACCGCTTCGTACTGCGTCACGCTCGCACTCCTGCAAGCTCCGGCTTGTGCGCCAGCGCGTGATTGGTCGCGCGCTCGTACGCATGGGCGGCGCCCAGCAGCAGCCGCTCGGCAAAGAGCGGCGCCGCAAGCTGCAGGCCGATCGGCATCGGGCGGCTCGCGCCCTCGGGCATGACCCAGCCGCACGGCACCGAGAGCGCCGGCAAGCCGGCCAGCGACATCGGAATCGTGTAGTAGTCCATCAGATACATGCTGTAGGGATCGCTCTTGGCGTTGAACTCGAACGCCGGACAGCTCGCCGCCGGGCACGCGATCAGATCGCAGCCGGCAAAGGCGGCCGCGAAATCGCGCGCGATCAGCGTGCGCGCCTTCTGGGCGCGAACGTAGTACGCGTCGTAGTAGCCGCTCGAAAGTGCGTGCGTGCCGATGAGGATGCGCCGCTTCACCTCCGGGCCGAACCCGGCGGCGCGCGTCTTGTCGTACATCGAGCGCACGTCCTCGCCCTCGACCCGCAGGCCGTAGCGCACGCCGTCGAAGCGCGCGAGATTCGAGGAACACTCCGCGGGCGCGATCAGATAGTAGGTCGCCAAGCCGTAGTCAGCCGTCGGCAGCGAGACTTCGACCAGCTCGGCACCCAGGCGTTCGAGATCGCGGTAGGCGTTGCGATAGAGCGCGTCGCTCTCCTCGCCCAAAACCTTCGTATCGAACTCGCGCACCAGGCCGATGCGCAGGCCGGAGAGGTCCTCGCGTAGTCCCGAAGCCGCCGGCTCGACCGGACGATCGATCGAGGTCGCATCCATCACGTCGTAGCCGGCCATTGCGTCGTAGGCGAACGCCGCATCCTCCACGGTGCGCGTGAGCGGACCGATCTGATCGAGGCTCGAGGCAAAGGCAATCAGCCCGTAGCGCGAGATGCGTCCGTACGTTGGTTTGAAGCCGATGAGATTGCAGAACGCGCCGGGTTCGCGAATCGAGCCGCCGGTATCGCTGCCCAGACCGATCGCCGCTTCGTAAGCCGCGACCGCCGCGGCGGAGCCGCCGCTCGATCCCCCGGGGACGCACGTGAGATCGTAGGGATTGCGGGTGACGCCGAGCGCCGAGTTTTCGCAGGAGCTGCCCATCGCGAACTCGTCGCAGTTCGCTTTGCCGATCGGCACCGCGCCGGCCTCGAGCATGCGTGCGACGGCGGTCGCCGTGTACGGCGCAATCCAGTGCTCGAGAATTTTGCTGCCGCACGTCGTGCGCGTGTTCTCGAGGCACATGTTGTCTTTTACCGCGATCGGTACGCCGGCGAGCGGCAGGTGCGCGCCGTTGCGCACGCGCTCGTCGACGTGACGGGCGTGAGACTCGGCGACGTCGCGCAGCAGCGTCAGATACGATCCAACCTCGCCTTCGACGGCCTCCGCGTGCGCCAGCGTCGCGGCCGTCACCTCGGCGGCGCTGGTAGTGCGGGCATTGACGTCGCGCGCGATCTCGGCGGCGCTGCGCGCGATCGTTGCTTCCATCGTCATTCCGCCTTACTCCGCGAGGATGCGGGGCACGCGGAAGAAACCGCCCTGCCGCTGCGGCGCGGCACTGAGGACGACCTCGCGGTCGAGGCAGGGACGAACCGTATCTTCACGCCCGACGTTGCGAGATTCGACGACTTGCGCGGTCGCCGGAACGCTCGCCGTATCGAGCTCCGAGAGCGCGTTGACGTGGCCGAGCAACTCCGCGAGCTCTTTGGAGAAGCGCTCGATCTCTTCGTCGGTCAGGGCGATGCGCGCGAGTTTTGCGACGTAGCGGATGTCGATCGTATCGGGTGTCAAGTTCGAGAAACCTCAGAGTGCTCCAAGCGGACCAGCGTCTCGACGTGCCCGGTCTGCGGAAACATATCAAATGGCTGCACGTCGTCGAGCCGGTAGCCTTTGGCTGCCAGGAACTTCAAATCCCGCGCCAGCGTCGCCGCGTCGCACGAAAGGTACCACACCTTTCCCACGCGAGCGTCGGCAATCGCGCGCAGGACGGCCTCTTCGCTGCCTTTCCGCGGCGGGTCGAGAAAAACGGCATCGGCCTCGCGCAGGATCTTCGCAACGCGCGGCGCCCGGGTCAGTTCTTCAACGCGCCCGGTTTCGAAGCGGGCGCGCTCGGAGAGGGCGTTGAGCCGCGCGTTGGCATTGGCTTCGGCGATCGCGCGAGGGCTCTCTTCGATGCCGTAAACCTGCCAGCCGTGGCGCGCGAAAAAGAGCGCGAACGTCCCCGCGCCGCAGTAGAGGTCGACGATGCGTCCCGGCCGCGCGAGCCACGGCGTCATGAAGGCGAAGATGCGCTCGAGTATCTCGACGTTGATCTGAAAGAACGAGCCGGCCGAAATCCGGTAGCGCACGCCGCCCGCCGTTTCTTCGACCTCCGTCGCGCCGGCGAGATAGCGATGGTGGCGCCCGAGGATGGCGTTGCCGCTGCGCGGGTCGTACGAGTTGCTCAGTCCTGCGGCCGACGGCAAATCGGGTAAGAGCTTTGCGGCGACCTGCTCGCCGTCGTCGATCGGCCGCGCGGTCGTTACGCTAAGAACCGCGCGATCGGCGGAGCGCGACGCTCGCGCCACGAGGTGGCGAGCCGGGCGAAGCACGGCGGCGCCGGCGGCTCGCGTTCGCGCCCGCAGGAGCTCAGCAAGCAGCGTGTCGAGCCTCGGTGTAACGATCGGACACGCGTCGATCGGCACGATGTCGTGCGAGCGCTGGCGATAGAAGCCCAGCGTCGGCTGCGCATCGCGATGCTCGACAACCAGGGCCATTTTGTTACGGTAGGCGCGCGGTCGCTCCATTCCGATCGTTTCGCCGACCGAGACTTCACCGAGGCCGCCGATCCGCATCAACGCGTTGCGCACGACGCCCTGCTTCCACTTCAGCTGCGCGCCGTAGGCGAGATGCTGGAGCTGGCAGCCGCCGCAGGTTCCGAAGACCGAGCAGAAGGGCGTCGCGCGATCCGGCGACTCGCGCAGCAGCTCGAGCATTTCGGCGACCGCGTAGCTGCGCTTGCGCGTCTCGATGCGAACCCGCGCCCGCTCGCCCGCCAGCGGACCAAAGCAGAAAACGACGAGCGCCTCCGCGCGGCCCACCCCTTGGCCGTTGGCGAGTACGTCCGTGAATTCGATCTCCAGTTCGTCGCCGGCCTGCAGGCCGGAGCCGTCGTTAGGCGCTGTGTCGCTGTTCGTCAAGCGCCTTCAACAGAGAGTTCGCTTCGTCGATCAGCTCTTGGATGCGTTGCGTCGTCGGGTCCTCGCGTGACTCGTCGGAGGCCAACCGGAAGATCGCGTAGGTCAATGCGGCGGCCAAGCCCACGACGCCGATTCCCACACCGACCCACATCATTTTGCGCGACTGCATACCCCCTACTATTCGCGCCGCGGGCCTAAAGTTACTTCGTCGACGAACTGCTGCGTCGAGTGCTTGGGGTCGCCGTCCCCGTGTACGCCGAAGTAGAGCCAGCCGGCGCGGCCCGCATAGGCGCCGAGGTTCCAATTGCCGCGGATCCAGGCATTCGCGTGATTCGAGGAGCGGTAGAGATTGACGATGACGTTCCCGCCGTTGTCGAGCAGATCGGCCTCTTGAAACGCGTACGCCGTGTCGCGCTCGTCGCTGAGCTGATAGAGGTGCGCCGTCAGCACGGCATTGGCCGGGATCGTCACCTGCTGGCAGACGCCCGAATCGCCCGCGGGTTCGCCCGTGCCCGTGCGCGTCCCGGAATATTCGTCGTAGCGGCCGCGAAACGGGTGCTGTCGCGTTACGTACACCGGCGCGCTGCCGCACTGATACCATCCGCCGTCGACGTTCCCCGTCTCGAAGCCGGGATTCGTCAGCAGATTATTCGGTACGCGCAGCAGCCGCGGCGTAAACGCGTGAGGGATCGTAAAGTGCGGCGGCGTCGGCGTTCGCTGCGGCGGCGCCTGCGCCGTGACCGCGAGGCCGAGCAGGAGCGCCCAACGGCCGTCAATCCTCCGCATGGATATGACGTCGATCGTTGACGCGCAGGATCTTCGCTTCTCCGCCCTCGACTCGCAGCTGCGAGATGCTGCCCGGCGCGAAGCTCAGCGAAAGATGCTCGCCGCCGGCTGCCGATTCGGAAAGCTTAAGCACCGTAAACATCGCGTGCAGCGGCCCCGCATGCGTCACCACGACGGCTCGCTCGAGCCGCTGCGCCCCCAGATCGTCGAGAAAGGAACCAACGCGCACGCAGACGTCTTCAAACGATTCGCCGCCTTCGGGCGTGTAGTGTTTCGCGGCGGTCGAGCCCAGGCCGTATAGATGCGGATTGCGCGCGACGATCTCGACCCACGTCAAGCCTTCCCACGCACCGAAATCGAACTCGCGCAAGCGTTCGTCGGTAAGGATCTCCGCGTCGTGCGGTTCTCCGACGATCTGCGCCGTCTCGAACGCACGCTGGAGATCGCTCGAATAGATCCGGTCGATCCGCTTCGATTTCAGCGCATCGGCAGCGGCGAGTGCGTGCGCGCGGCCCGTCGGTGAAAGCGGAACGTTCGTCCTTCCTTGAAAACGCCGCGATGCGTTCCACTCGGTCGGCCCGTGCCGAATCAGCGTCAAGAGCATTCCCGCCGAGGAGTTCGCTAGGCGAGCGCCAACCGCATTTAGCCCTGGAGAGGTGGTCGAGCGGTTGAAGGCACTCGCTTGGAAAGCGAGCAGAGGTGTTGAGCCTCTCGAGGGTTCGAATCCCTCCCTCTCCGCCAGGGTGCCCCGCTTTAGTCGAAGCACCAACTAACATCTGCCGTATACGTCAGCGTCGATTGCCCGTCGGCCGGGACGCGCAGATTCCAGCTCGCGGTCGAAGCGGATGATTTTACGTACGGCATGTTCTCCTGGGTGATCTGTCATTGGCTGGGAATCGGTTCGACGAGGAGCACGTTCTGGGCAGTGCTCTTCGCATTTGCGAGGACGATTCGATACGAGCTCGACGTACGACACGGCGAGAGGAAGTGGAAGTCCGTCTGCTTCTTGCGCGCGGTGACGTCAAAGGCATCGCCGACGTGCAGGCGCACCCTCTCGTTACGCGGCGTGTGATCGATCGAGTCGGAGCCGAGAAACTGCAGTTGCTTATGCGAGTCGTTTTTGTAGAGTCGGACAACGCCGCCGGGCAGTGGGATCCCGAGGTCGCCGCCTCGATTTTCAAACGTGAGGTATGCGCCGACCGGGAGCCGGTCGCCGATATCGGGCTCGGCGCTGCGGTAATAGTCGGGCGACCCGCGCAGCTCGAGGCTTTCGCGGATCGGAATACCTCGGGCGTTTAGCAGCGTGAGCTGCTTCGTCTGATCGTTGAGGACCGTGGTTGGCCGAGCGAGCGTGTAAAGGTGGTATTCGAAGTAATTTTCTTGTTCGACATTTGCACCCGCGTTGGTTGTAACGCGTCCGATCGTGCGCAGGGCGCGATCGACCACTTCCGGAGGTTCTACGATGTTGACGTTTCCGGCGACCAGCTGCAAATGCGCGTCCTCATACGATTCGCCGCTGGTATTGGAAAGCGTTACCAGGCCGTTAAGCGACAGGCGCGTTTGGTCGGCCGAGACCACGCCGACGTAGTCTGCCCTCCAGCTCATGCCACGCGTGAGATAACTCAAGTCGAGCGTCTCGGAGGCGTCTTGCGAGCTATCGAGATCGATCACCAGGGTCGGGCGGTCGCGAAAGCCGTTCACCGCTACCGGGAACAGGATGTGGCCGCGAAGTCCCGTTTCGATTCCACTGTGATACTGCAGAACGATTCCGTCATCGACGCTCAAAATACGTGCCGTCTCGCGTGTCTCACGGTCGCCGGCGAAGCGCGGTTCGTGGACGACCGTTACGTCGCGCCCGACGTACTTTCGCAGCAGCGCTTCGGAACTCACAAGGTCGTAGTCGAAGTTCTGCTCCCGCACCGCGATCGTATCGCTGCCGCCGACGGGCTCGAGCAGCGCGGAGGTGGCATCCATATCCGCGCTAACGTCGCGCCAGGCGAGACCGTTAAGCTCCGGTTCCAGCCGTACGACCCGGCGATCGCGGATAAGCGCCGTTCCGCCGTTATAGACGGTGAGATTGATCAGCCGGCGTTCGGCAACCGTGCTCGTTCGTTCGGCTGGATCGGCAGTAAGCTCGACGGGAGCGACGATCGCAAGAGCAGCGAGAATAGCACATGAAAGGCGTAGCATAGGGCACCTCGCCGGTTTCCGGTTCTTATTCTCTAAACGCGCTCTTCGGATGTGCTGTGACGCTATTCATCGCCAAAGATACCGCCTTCGCACCGCAGGGGCTGCCGGAGCACGAACCCTTTTGAAGGAACGCGCATCAGCCAAAAATCCGCGTGTAGGTTAGACTTACGAGCAGCACCACGGTCGCAATCAAGACAGCGTGAAACACGACGTGGTGTGGGTGTTCGCGAACATTAACTGATAGCGCGCCGCGCGCGCCGGCTCGGGAACGAGCAGGTACGGTACGTACCAGGTACGGAGCACGCCGTACGTCGCTCCACCGTAGGTGATCCAAAGCAACCACACCAGCCACATGGGAAGGTGCGTCGAAGCATAATAGGCGCTTCCGACGAAGCCTATTGCAAACGGCAATGTGCTTAACACGGTTACTCGCACGAGTTTTGACCTTGGGTCCGCCGAATGGACCGCTTTGAGGTTGTTCAGCCTTCCCAGCGGTATCCAGTCGTGCAGAGCGACGAACAGCACCACGAAGAGTTGGCAAGCGAGAAAAGCATCGATCATGATTGTGCGATGATTGCGAGGAGCTCGCGGTCGTACGCTAAGCCGGCCTGGGGCGGGGCAAGGTGCGAATCATCTCCACAGCGCAATCGCGGTCGACTTGATTCTCTGAAGCTTCAAGGTTTTCGATAACGCGAAGCCGGTCCGCCAGCGTGCGATTCTGACTCAACTTCGCCTTCGCGTAAATCTTCGCGGCGCGTAACTCGAACGCCACGATTCCCCGCAGCTGGCTCTCTCGATAATCGACGGTCAGCCGCGACGGCTCCCAGGGATCCGGCCTTCCGCGCTCCATCTTCTCGCTTAGGAGCCTCACGGCCGTCCACGCGTCGAACCCCGCAAGCCGCCCGTTTGCGTGCACCGCGCTGTAGTTCCACGTAGGGACGGTTTCGTATGGCGCTTCGTACCACGCCGCCGAAATGTATGCGTGCGCTCCCTCGAAGACGATCGTCGCCGGCACGCCGTCGCGAATCGACTGCGCATGGGGATTCGCGCGGGCGACGTGTCCGACGATCCACAGCTCGCCGCCTCGTTCTTGTGCGATCAGCGGCAAGTGCGAAACGCGCGGATACTCCGCATCGGCGGTCACGAGCATCCCGAACGGATAGCGTTCGATGAGGTCGAGCATCCAATGCCGATCGGTAACCTCAAAGAGCGGCGGTACGTACACGCTGGCGGCTAGGTATTGGAAACGCGATCCAAATGCGCGAGCCAGAAATCGAAGCTCGCGCGCGCTTGCGCCTCGAGCATCGCGTCGCCGGAGACGACTTCCCGGCCGAGCTGGCGCCCCAAGTTCGCGCGCGACCCGTAGTTTGCATCCATCACGAGATCGGCAGCGCGCAGCTGCGCCACGAGCTCTTCGGGCAGGCGCGCTTCGGGCGGCAGCGTGCTCACGACGATTTCAGGCGGATTCTCCGGCGGCCAGGGACGCGCTTCGAAGATATTGCACGCGGCGCTCACCCGATCGGCATCGCGGCCCCAAACGAACGTGTAGGCGTCGGTGTCGTGCAGCTCGGCAAGAATCGCTCGCGCGCTCGCGCCGTAACCGAGCACGCCGATTCGTTTGAGCGCGACCGGCTCGTCGAGCAGCGCCTCGATCGCGGTGCGCGCACCGATGCCGTCGGTGATCGTGCCGAGCGTCTGATGACCGAAGAAAATTGTGTTGACGGCTTGGGCGCGCCGCCCTTCGTCGGTGAGCGCCTCGCAGGCTTCGAAGGCTTCTTCTTTGAGCGGATAGGTGATGTTGCAGCCGGTGAAGCCGTCTTCGCGGAGGCGCCGGATCGTGCGCCCGCCCTCGCCCGACGGCACGCGAATGGCCAGATAATCGCCGTCGATGCCGGCCTCTTCAAGGAAGCCGCGCTGCAGCGAGGGGCTGGCGCTATGCTCGACCGGATCGCCGATGAGTGCGAGCTTCATCATCGCCGGCCCCGCAGCATGATGCGCTCGAAGTAACGGAAGACGCGTGTCACCGCAAAGTCCTTGAGCTCGATCGGCTCGGTGAGGATCGTGTAGAGGCCGCAAAGCTTACCGCCCAGGACGTCGGTGAAGAGCTGATCCCCGACGACGGCGATCTCGTGCCGGCTCATCTGCAGACGGCGCTTGGCGCGCAGGAAGCCGAACGGCAGCGGTTTGAGCGCATTGGGAATACATTCGACCTGAAGGCGCGCCGCCAGCCCAGTCACCCGCTCCGAAAAGTTGTTCGAGAGCATGACGATGCGGAATCCGCGGTCGTGCGCCCGGGCGACCCACGAGACGTGCTCGTGGCCGAGCTCGGTCTCCCGAAAGCCCAGCAGCGTATTATCGAGGTCGACGATCAGGCCGCGGATGCCCGCTGCCTCCAGCTCCTCGTGAGGCACGTCGTACAGTCGCGGGGCAAAGCGGTCGGGGCCGAACATGGCAGGCGTTTTGCAGGGGTTATCCCCGGTATCCTCGGGACTCTCCACATGCGGTCCTCATGCTCGCCCGCTTAGCGCGCTCCCTGTCCACAGGAAGCCGAGTCTAACCACAGCGCCTGCACAAGGATTTCACCGACGACCACCATATCTTGTGGTTTCTAGCTCGATATGCCACAATAGGTAACCAACCCGCGCGACGCGAAGCCATTTCGTTCGAACGCGTGTTCGATATCATCGAGGAAGAATCGAGGAGCCACGTATGAAGTTTTCGCGCACTTACTCCGCCCCCGGCGACCCTTATGCGGGCGTCATTTTTGAGCCGCGGACCTCCAAGATCGTCAATCCTGACGGCTCGGTGATCTTTGAGGCCAAAGATGTCATGGTTCCGGCCGCATGGAGCCAGGTCGCGGTGGACGTGCTCGCTCAGAAGTACTGCCGCAAGGCTGGGGTGCCCAAGCATACGGTGCGCGTCGAGGAAGACGGCGTGCCGGGGTGGCTTTCGCGCTCGGTCGCCGACGGCACCGCCCTCGATACGCTTTCCCGGGACGACCAGTTCGGCCCGGAGCGCGATGCTCGTCAGGTTTTTAGCCGGATGGCCGGCTGCTGGACCTACTGGGGCTGGAAGCACGGCTACTTCGACACGGAAAACGACGCGCAGATCTACTACGACGAGATGTGCGCGATGCTGGCGCGCCAGATCGGCGCCCCGAACTCGCCGCAGTGGTTCAACACGGGGCTGCACTGGGCGTACGGCATCTCCGGGCCGGCGCAAGGGCATTGGTACGTCGACGCCGGCAATCAGCTGCCCAAACCCTCCGCCGATACGTTTACGCACCCGCAGGTCAGCGCGTGCTTCATTCTCGGCATCGAGGACGACCTCGTCAACGAAGGCGGCATCTTCGACGGCGTGATGCGCGAGGCGCGTATCTTTAAGGGCGGCAGCGGCAGCGGCGCAAACTTCTCGAAGCTGCGCGCGGCTGGCGAGAAGCTTACCGGCGGCGGCACGTCGAGCGGCTTGATGTCGTTCCTCAAAGTTTTCGATCGTGCGGCGGGTGCCATCAAATCGGGCGGCACCACGCGCCGCGCGGCCAAGATGGTGGTGCTCAACGCCGATCACCCCGATATCGAAGAGTTCGTCAACTGGAAGGTCCGCGAAGAGCGCAAGGTCGCCGATCTCGTCATCGGCGCGCGCATTTTCGAACGCAACCTCAACGCGATCGTTACGGCCGCGCACGACACGCGCGTCCCCGAATCCGCGCGCCTCGATCCGGCGCTCAACGCGTCGCTGCGCCACGCGATTCGCGATGCAATTAACGCCGGCATTCCCTCGGGCGCGGCGCAGAACGCGCTCGACTACGCGCGCCAGGGCTACACGCGGTTGGAGGTCGAGCAGTACGACACCGCGTGGGATTCCGAAGCCTACGTTACCGTCTCGGGGCAGAACTCCAACAACTCGGTCCGCCTGAGCAACGGCTTCTTCGACGCGCTCGAGCGCGACGCCGACTGGCTGCTGACATCCCGCACGACCGGCGACATCGTCAAGCGCATCAAAGCGCGAGACCTCTGGGAAGAGATCGCCGTCGCCGCGTGGCAGTGCGCCGACCCCGGCCTGCAGTACGACGATACGATTCAAGAGTGGCATACGTGTTCGAACGACGATCGCATCAACGCAACAAATCCATGCGTTACCGGCGATACGCTGGTCGCGATGGCCGACGGTCCGGCTCGCATTGAAGATCTGGTCGGAAAGGCGGCGTTCGTCATCGGCGGCGACGGCCGACCGCACTTCGTCAGCAAGATTTTCCCCACGGGAACCAAGCCGGTCTATCGTCTTCGCACGAAAGCCGGATACGAACTCAAGCTCACCGCCGATCATAAGGTTTGGACCGAGAATCGAGGCGACGTTCCCGCCGGCGAGCTGCGCGAAGGCGATCGCCTCGTCCTCAGCGGCTCCGGCTTCGGCACCGTCACCCTCGATGAGCGCGTTGCCTTCGAAATCGGATTCGCCATCGGCGAGTGCTGCGCGACCGTCGCCCCGGTTAGGCAGCCGGCGCTTTCAGGCTCGCGTTTAACGTCACGCCGTCGAGATGTCGAGGCGACCCGGCCTGACGTCGCAGCCTACGTCGTGCGTGACGAAAATGCTTCGATTAAGGCTTTCAGTCCCACTGTCTTCGCCCTCGAGCGTAAGTCGGCCGCAGAGCTCATCAGGGGACTCCTAACGGTCAACTCTGAGATTGTGCTCGGCGAAAGCGGCGCGGCGTCGAGCGTCCTGCACTCGTGCTCTGCGGAACTGCTCAAGCAGCTGCAGCTGCTGTTGCTCTCGTTTGCAATTAAGTCCGAACTTTCGGGCGACCAGCTTCAAATCTCGGGTGGGTTCGATGCAGGGTTACGGCCTGGCGTATCGCTCTCCGATGACTTTCATTCGCTTGAGGCGTCCGGCATCGCTGACGTCTTCGATTTAACCGAGCCCGACACGCAGCACTTCGTAGCAAATGGCTTGAAGGTCCATAACTGCTCCGAGTACGTTTTCATCGATGATACGGCGTGCTTTGCGCCGGAGACGCGCATCAGCACGCCTGACGGATTACGAACCGTCGAAGAGCTCTTCGAACGCCAAGAGAGCGGGCAGCGCGTCCTCGTTACGACCGATATTCACTCGGAGCAAGATCACCGGCGTTTGAGCGCCCATCGCCCGGCCTACATCACCAAGGTCGGCGAACGGCAAGTCTATCGCATGAAACTCGCCGACGGCCGCGAGATCCGCGCGACGGGCGATCACAAATTCCTTACCCTTGAAGGTGCTTGGAAGCGCCTGGACGAGCTCGTTCCGCTCGAAGATCGGGTCGAGATCCGCGAGACCGGTAATCCCGTATCTTTCGCGTCCGATCCGGCCGACGTCAAGCGGTGGCAGATGCTCGGATGGCTGACGGGCGACGGCGTCTTCAATAAGGACACGGTCGCGCTCGTCTTCGGTCCGCGCGAGCAGCGTACCGCCGAGTTCATGACCTCGCAGCTCAACGAGCTCAAAGCCGCTGCGGTAGGTTCCTCCAGCGCGCCATCGATGGTCCGGGCGAGCCGGGTCTCCACGCAGAGCAACGGCGTGATGCAGACCGGTGCGTCGCAAGCGTCGCTGGTTTCCTATTTACAGCAGCGTTACGGTTTTAAACAAGCGACGGCTCTGTACAAAGACGTGCCGACGGCGATCCACGGCGTGCCGGAAGATCTCAAGGTTGCATACCTTCAGGGCCTCTTCTCGGCCGACGGATGTATCCGCAAGAACGGCAAAGCGGCCGAGAAGGAAGTGATGCTCGCGTCTTCCTCGCCGACACTGCTGCGCTCCGTTCAGCTGCTGCTCTCCGATCTCGGCATGACGTCGCGGATATCGTGGATGCATCCCGCCGGGCGGAAGAACCCGCAGGGTCAGCTTCGCCTTTACAATCAGCAGTCGCGCAAGTTCGTGTCGCTCGTCGGCTTCCCGTGTTCCGCTGACAAGGAGCGCGTTGCCCAGGAACTCTGCGAGTCGCCTTTTACCGCGCAGCTCAAGAACCCGCGCGCTCCGAGGGTCGCCTCCGTCGTTGCCGATGGGGTCGCCACGGTTTACGATATTACCGAACCCGTGACGCACTCAGTGATCGCCGAAGGCCTCATCGCCCACAACTGCAATCTCGCGAGCCTAAACCTCGTTAAATTCCTCAACGATGACGGTAACTTCGACTCGAAACGGTTCGCCGAAGCGGCTCGCATTTGGACGACGACGCTCGAGATCTCGGTGACGATGGGGCAGATGCCGTCGCGCAAAATCGCCGAGAAGAATCACGGCTATCGCACGCTCGGCCTCGGCTATGCGAATTTAGGCACATTACTGATGCGTATGGGCTTGCCGTACGATTCGGAAGAAGGCTTCGGCTGGTGCGGTGCCATCACGTCGCTGATGACCGGCGCCGCGTATCGCACCTCGGCGGAGATGGCGCAGCAGCTCGGTTCGTTTGCCCGATTTGAAGCAAACCGCGAGCCAATGCTGCGCGTAATTCGCAATCACCGCAGAGCCGCGCGTGCCGCCGAATCCAGCGAGTACGAAGGACTGACGGTGACGCCGGTCACGCACGCGCCGACGCTCTTTACGCAAGCGACGTGGGCGCTGGCGCGCAAGATGTGGGACGATGCGCTCTCCATCGGTGAGGTCGCCGGCTTCCGTAACGCGCAAACCGTCGTGATCGCGCCGACGGGATGCCTCACGGGCAACTCGCTGGTCTCGACCGACCGCGGCCTGACGCGGCTGCGCCGGCTCGGCGACGTCGACGGCAGCAAGTGGCAAGATATCGACGTGCGCGTGCTCACCGACGACGGCGAGCAGCGCGCGACCAAATTCTTTGTCAACGGCATCTCGCCGACGCGCCGCATCAAGACGGCCGGCGGGTACACGATTCAGGGCACGCCGGAGCATCGCGTCAAGGTCGTCGATCGCGAATCGGGCGAGCTCGCCTGGAAGCGCCTTGCCGAAGTCGCCGCGGGCGATACGGTCGCGCTCTCAATGGGCGGCTTCGCCGGGCAGCCGCAGAGCGTCACGCTGCCGCCGCTGGGCGAGCAGCACTGGAACGCCGACTTCACGACGACGACGCCTGCAAACCTAACGTCGGACCTCGCCGAGCTCGTTGGGTACTTCATGGGCAGCGGCACGCTGAACGCGCGGGGTCTGCGGCTCACGGTCTCGCAAGACGATCCCGACGTGCGTCACCGGCTCGTCGCGCTCGCGCGGCAGCTCTTCGGCGTCGAGGCAACCGTCACCGACAAGCCGGGCTCGTTCGAAATCGGCCTGCACTCGGTGCCGCTCGCAATGTGGTGGCAAGCCTGCGGCTTCGCCAAACATCACCCGTCGACCGACGTGCGCGGCAAGAGCTACGTCTCGCACGTACCCGACGCGATCCTCGCCTCGAATGATCCCGCAATCTATGTGGCCTTCGTGCGCGGCCTCTTCGAAGCCGACGCGACGCTGATCAACGGTTCAGTCCACTTCTCGACGGCCAACGAGAGCCTCATCGACGACGTGCGCACGGTGCTGCTGACGCTCGGCATTCCCACGCGCACGCGCACCGATAAGACGGGCTGGAGCGCCTCCGATCTTTACGTCCTGCGGGTTCGCAACGCCGAACACGCGCGCAAGTTCCAGCAGCTCGTCGGTTTCATGGGCGAGCGCAAACTCGGCGCGATGCGGCCCTCCGAAACGTGGCAAGGAACCAAGGGCGACCGCGTCTTCCTTCGCAAGGACGTGCTGCGGACGCTCGTGCCGCATTCGAGCGAACTCTACCCGCGCACGACGCTGTACGGCTACCGTCACGCGGGTGCCATCAGCCGCACCGCAGCCTGCGAGCTGCTGGAGCGCACCGGCAGCGACGAGCTCAAGAGCGCGCTCGAGTTCTTCTACGACGACGTCGCTACGAACGAGGACGGCGGCGAGCAGTTCACCTTCGACCTCTCGGTGCCGGCCAACGTCACCTACTTTGCAAACGGCTTCGTCTCGCACAACACAATTGGGCTCGTGATGGACTGCGATACGACCGGCATCGAGCCCGACTTCGCGCTCGTCAAGTTCAAAAAACTTGCCGGCGGCGGCTACTTCAAGATCGTCAACCAGTCCGTCGATGCGGCGCTGCATAAGCTCGGCTACTCGAAAGAGCAGATCGAGGCGATCGAGAACTACGCTAAAGGCACCGGCACACTCGAAGGGGCGCCGCACATCAATCGCGCGACGCTCAAGGCCAAAGGCTTCGACGAAGCGGCGATCGCAAAGCTTGAGGCTGGGCTGCCAAGCGCCTTCGAACTGCCGTTCGTCTTCAACAAGTTCGTGCTCGGCGAAGACTTCTGCAAGGAGCGGCTCGGCTTAACTGAAGAGCAGCTCAACGATTGGAGCTTCTCGTTGCTGCGCGATGGGCTCGGCTTTACCACGCAACAGATCGAGGAGGCGTCTGCGCACATCTGCGGCCGGATGACGGTCGAGGGCGCGCCCGATCTCAACAACGAGCATCTTGCCGTTTTCGACTGCGCGACGCCGTGCGGCAAGTTCGGCGAACGGTACATTCGTCCGCTCGCACATGTCGACATGATGGCCGCTGCGCAACCATTTGTTTCCGGAGCAATTTCAAAAACCGTCAATTTTCCGCAAACTGCAACAATTGCCGAAGTGAAAGAGGCCTATCGATACTCGTGGGAGCGCATGATCAAAGCGCTCGCGATCTATCGCGACGGGTCGAAGCTCTCGCAGCCTCTCGCCGCGAGCTACGATTTCGGCGGCGATACGAGTCAGGAAGAATCGGGCGCCGCACAAACGCCGCAGCCGTTCGCTACGCCGATGCAGATCGCGGAACGACTCGTCTACCGGTACATCGCCAAGCGCCGGCCGATGCCGCAGCGCCGCAGCGGTTACACGCAAAAGGCGACGATCGCCGGCCATAAAGTCTACCTGCGTACGGGCGAGTATGAAGGCGGACAGCTCGGCGAGATCTTCATCGACATGCATAAGGAGGGCGCGGCCTTCCGCTCCTTGATGAACAACTTCGCGATCGCGATTTCGCTTGGCTTACAGCACGGTGTGCCGCTCGAGGAGTTCGTCGAAGCCTTCACCTTCACGCGGTTCGAGCCCAATGGCCCCGTCGTCGGCCACGATCATATCAAGATGGCGACATCGATTTTGGACTATATCTTCCGCGAGCTCGCAGTGAGCTATCTCGGACGCTACGATCTCGCGCACGTACAGCCGTCCATGCAAATGGATGCCATGGGTCCCGAGGTCCAGGACGACTACATAGCCGAGGAAGAGGGAGGGGTCAACGTCCTACCCGCGGGTGTTGTGGAAATGCTCCATCCAGTCAGCACCCATCTCCATCCTGGGCAAGAGCCGTCACCCGCTTCTCCGTCGATTGTTGCGACGAACCCCGGAGGAGCGGGTGGGACGGCCGTCGCCCTGCTCGCACGTACCGAAGCGATCAACGCGTCCAAAGCCAAAGGATACACCGGCAATGCGTGCTCGGAATGCGGTCAGCTAACGATGGTGCGGAACGGCGCCTGCGAAAAGTGCGACTCGTGCGGAGCGACCTCAGGCTGTAGCTAAACGTGCCCTGGTGACTACACGCGTGCGTTTGATCGTGAGCGAGCCACATCGGGATCGCCCGATCGTTGCCTCGCGTGTGCTCAGGCTCGATGGTAAGCGGCCCGTTTCGGTTCGAATTTGGCAGCCCTACCGATCTAGCAGAGACTACGTGTGTCAGTACGAGATCCGTGGCCTAGAAGAACCCAAGGTTGGTCGCGCGTTGGGCGTCGATACGCTCCAAGCGCTGCTGATGACGATTGCAGCGATTCAAAACCAACTTCGGGTATATCGAAATAGGCTTTCTTGGGCCGGCTCCGATGACGGCGATGACGGGCTTCCGTACGCGATGGTCTTCGCGTCGCTCTTAATACGCAGTTGTGCGAAGCGCTTGACTCCGCTATCGGGCGGTTTGAACTGGAGATGCGCCGGGGCAATGAAAGCCGGCTCAAAAAGCGACAGGCCAAAACAACTTAACCGAAGCCAGACAGCCGGCGGGCGAATTGAACCGCCACGCGCCCTGGTGACTTTATGACCCGCGCCGTCTTCCCATCAGAGCGGGTCGGGCATCGTCCGCCATTTTCCCCTTCTTTTACCGAGGTGCCGCCGGAGAACCGCCTGCACTTCCTCTGCGACCATCGCATTGAAGATGACGCTAAGCAACAGCGAATCGTGGACCAGCGAACGGCCTCGTTCCGTTGCTGAAGCCATCGCTCTATCCGATCGTATCGAAGCCGGAATACGCAAATGGGGGGAGCGTTGAGCTCTCGCGGCATCGCTGCCGGCGATCCGTACGCAATGCAGTTAGCCGAAGAAGTGCGCGAGGTAAAAGGGAAAGAGCACGGCGGCTGACACAGCTCCCGAAGCAACATACATAGAAAAGGGGAGCGAACGGGTCGCCCCCCTTTTGCTCCGCTCGGTGCGTCGGCGTTACTTCAGCAGTTTGCCGAAGTTGCCGAAGACCATCGCGCCGATGCCGGTCATCTGATCGTAACCGGGCCCAGCGCTATACGCTCCGATCGAACCGGAGGTGATGTCGCGCAGGTAGACCTTCTTGCCCGCGCCGTAGCCGTTCTTCGTCCACAGCGCGTAGAGGTTCGGGTCGAAGTTGCCGGCGCGCGAGTTCACCATCTGATCCATGATGGTGAGGCCCGCTCCGAAGATCGGCGATGCGAGCGACGTCCCGCCGATCGGCCCTTGGAAGGAGCCGTCGAAGTAGAACGATTCGCCCGTCAAGGGGCTGGCGTCGAACGAGATGTCGGGCAGGTTGCGTCCGCTCTTGATGACGTTCGTGATGCCCTTCTGATATTTCGGCAGGCGCATGACGATCGAGACACCGCCGCCGGTGGCGCCGGTGAAATCGCTCCAGCCGACTTCGCTCGTCTCTTTTCCGGTCGTGTGATCGACGTCCATGGTCGTTCCGCCGATCGCAACTTGATGACGCGCGTCCGCCGGCGTTCCCACGGTCGGCTGGCTGCCGTTGCACCCATAGGTCTGCGTGCCGTCGTCACCCGTCGATGAATGGAAGGTGATGCCGAGCGCCGCGCCCTGCTTGAAGATTTGGTCGGCCGCCTTCGGGAACGACGGGATGAAGGCGGTTTCACACTCGCTGTAGCTCGTGTTGACCGTATCGGCGATGTTGTCTTGCACGATCTGGGTGTACATGTCGGTGAAGTAGCGCAGATCGGAGGCCTGCGGGGCCTCGTATGCATAGATCGCCGTGCCCGGAGCGATCGAGACGAGCGTCTCGACATCGAGCGTCGCCTCGACCGAGTCGCCGGAGAGCCCCGGCGGCGGGCCGCCGTCAACGAGCACGCGCGTCGTCGCCGGGCCCGTGCGATTGACTTGGAAGTACGAGAGATATGCGCTGACGTCGGAATCGAGGAAGTCTGCGTCTCCGACGAACGCCGTCGCGCGGCCCGTCCCGGTCAACTTCTTCGGGACGCCGTACGCGACGCGATAAACCCCCGGTCCGTAGCCCGAGTCGGGCCCAAAGAGCGGCGGCTTGCTCTGGCGCCGTACCTGACCGGCCGGCACGATGTGATGCCCCGGCTTGAACACGTACTGCGGACGCAGCGAGTGCGCGCTGTCGAGTCCGACGACCGCGTAGACCGTGCGGGCGAGGTTTGCCGGAATCGTCTCCGGACGAACGTTCATGTACCGCGTCTGACCGTCGGCGCGGCGAACGACGTGAATCTCCGTCGAGAACAGCCGTTCGGCCGCTGGGGCCGGGGCGCTCGCATCGATCGTTGTTCGGTTCGTGAAGGTGTGCGTAATTGTGAAGCCGGCGTCGCGCAGCTGCTCGAGCGTCGCGTCGTAGTCCGCTTGTGTCGGACCGAACGCGCGCGCAAACTGCTGCGGCGTCAAGAAGTGATGGAAACTCCCCGAGCCCGGCGTACCCTGGGCCTCGATGAGCCGATCCAGTTTGGCTTCGTTGTGGTAGTTGAGAACGACGGCGAGGTTAACGCGCGTCGTGTCGGTTGCGCGTCCGAGGTCCTGCATCTGCGTCGAACCAGCGGATGGTGCTAAACTTGTTCCGGCACTCGAGCAAGCCGCGAGAATGGCGGTCACTGCGGCAAAACCCAGGGCCCGACAAGTAGATACTGGGAAACGCATCCTGCGTGCTCCTTACTTTTAACAGTCGTGTTTTTTTGAATCGCTTGCCTGGGGATTCTGCCTTTCGATTGCGAACCGCGGCTTTCATGCTTCGCCGGGCGCTGCCGTGCGTCGCCGTGCTCGCCCTGCTCCTCACGGGCGACGTTGCGGCCATCGGGGCCGCAGCGCGGGCCATCTCCCCAGACGGCGGTATTCATAAGATCGAACACGTCGTGATCGTCATGCAGGAGAACCGCTCCTTCGATAGTTATTTCGGCACCTATCCCGGCGCCGACGGCATTCCGATGCGCGACGGCCTCCCGCAGGTCTGCATTCCCGATTCGAAGACCGCGTGCGTGCGCCCGTATCACGACAGCACCGACGAAAATACCGGCGGTCCCCACGGCGCGAAAGCCGCGGATCTGGCGATCGACGGAGGGAAGATGGACGGCTTCATCGCCGTCATGCGCGCGGCCAATCGCACCGGCGGCTGCCCAACCGATATTCCGACCTGCGCCGTCAAGGGTCACGAGCGCAGCGTGATGGGCTATCACACACAGGCCGAGCTGCCCGACTATTGGGCGTATGCGCACGGCTTCGTTCTGCAGGATCGGATGTTCGAACCGGTTCGCTCGTGGAGCCTTCCCGCGCATCTTTACATGGTTTCGGAATGGGCCGGCAGCTGCGCGAAGATCGGCGACCCGGCCAGCTGCAAGCCCGAACGCACCTATTTCAACGACGACGACTTTCCACGCGATCTCTTCACCGCGAAGGATCCGCAGCGTCGGGGGCGGCCCGACTATCCGTGGACCGATCTCACGTATCTGCTCCACGCGCACCACGTCTCGTGGGCGTACTACGTCATGGACGGCTTCGAGCCCGATTGCATCAACGATCAGAGCAGCTGCAGCCTGCGACCGCAGAGCGCGCGTACGCCGGGTATCTGGAATCCGCTGCCGTCGTTTACCGACGTCAAACAAGACGGCGAGACCGGCAACGTGAAAGACACCTCGTTCTTCTTCCGCGATCTTCGCGAGGGTACGCTGCCGAGCGTCGTTTGGCTCACGCCCTCAAATCGCTACAGCGAACACCCGCCCGGGCTGGTCAGCACGGGGCAAGCCTACGTCGTCGGGCTGATCGACGCCGTCATGCGGAGCCGCTACTGGGATTCGACGGCGATCTTTCTGAGCTGGGACGACTGGGGCGGCTTCTACGACCACGTCGCGCCGCCCAACGTCAACTATTTCGGCTACGGCTTGCGCGTGCCGGGCCTCGTAATCAGCGCCTACGCGCGCCATGGCTACATCGATCACCAGACGCTCAGTCACGACGCCTACGTCAAGTTCATCGAAGACGATTTTCTCAATGGGCAACGCATCGATCCCGCGCGCGACCACCGGCCCGATCCGCGCGCGAGCATCGCTGAAAACGCGCCCGGGCTCGGCGATCTGCGTTCGGATTTCGATTTTGCGGCGCCGCCGCGGCCGCCGCTGATTCTCCCGGGCGGTGTCGGGCCGCCCTACAAGCCCGGCTATACCGGCCCGCCATGAAGACGATCGCACCGCTGCGAAAGGCGCTCGCTTGGCCGCTGCGAAACCTCACCGGCGTGAAAGTCCGAGCCCTCGGCCTCGCGCTCGTCAATGCCACGGTTGCCGCCTGCGGTGGTAAAACCGCAAGCGACGACGACGTTCTCAAGCACGTGCTCGCCATCAACACCTGTTACGCCCGGATGTACGTGAAGCAGACCGGCGCGGCGCTAACCCAACGTCGCGCCTTCGCCGGCTCGAAAGATTTGATGCCCGTCCCGACGCCGGCCTACGACGTATCCGGACTGCGCGCGTGCTTCGCCGCTCGCGTTTCACACCAGCGCCTGAACGACCGGCTGCGCACGTATCCGGCGATCCTCGCGCTCGGGCGCTCGTGCGAGAAGTACGTCGATCTCAACAGCGACGAGGCGATCGCGGGCTACGGCAAGTGCATCCATGACGGCATGCCGGCCGCACTGGACTCGGGGCGATAAGCATGGCCGACGATATACTTCTTCCCTTTCTGCGTAAGGCCAAAGAACACGGCGTTCCCGACGAGTCGCTCGTCGGCGTGCTGCGCCAGAACGGCTGGTCGGAACGGCGCATCTACCGCGCCCTCTCCGACTACTACGCCGACGCGTTGAAGGTCCCGATCCCGAGCCGCCCGGGTTCGGTCGAGAACGCGCGCGATGCGTTTCTCTACCTGCTCAACTTCATCACGCTGGGTTTCTGGACGGTCGCCCTCTGGCAGATCTGGGACGATCTGGTGAAGCGATGGTTCCCCGACGAGCTCTCGGTGTCAACGGCTTCGTCGCTGCGCGAAGACATCGCCTGGCAGATCGCGATCATCGTGGTCACGTTTCCGGTCTTCGTCGTCATCCACGCGCTGATCCAGCGCGAGCTCACGCGGCGGCCCGAGCTGTACTACTCGCCGATCCGGCGCTGGCTGACCTATATCGCGCTCGTCCTCTCGGCCATCACGATCCTCATCGACGCGGCGCTGACGATTCAGGCCTGGATTCTCGGGCATCTTACCGCGCACTTCATCCTCGATACGCTGGCCTTGTTCCTGATCGGCGGCGGGATCTTCGCCTACTATCTGCTGACGATCGATCCGCCCAAACAGCGCAACCCGTGACGGCGTCGCGCCTCATCGCGGCCGCGGCGGTTGCGATCGTCATCGCCGTCGTTGCGGCTGCGTTCGTTTCGATCGGGCCGCCGAGCCGGGCGCGCGCCGAAGCGCTCGATCGCAAGCGCGTCGCGGATCTCGGTACCATCGCGGCGGGGCTGCACGACGATTACACCGATGCGGGGAAACTGCTGCCGGCAGCCTACGACTCGCCGCTACGCGATCCGGCAACCGGAAAACCCTACGAATATCGCCGTTTAACAAGCGAGCGCTACCAACTTTGCGGCACGTTCGCGCTTCCGACGCCGAGTACCGGCATGATGGCGCCGTCGTCCTGGCATCATCCCGCGGGACGGTACTGCTACAGCCTCGATGTCGGCGCGCGCGTCGATTCGACGCTGTAAAACATCTTAGGAGTCCGTCGAGGCCGCGTCGAACGACGCGTTGCAAATGAGACGTCTGCAACTTGCCGCACTCGCGGCCTTCATTTGCATCGCACCTTCCGCCGTCAACGCCGCAGAGTCGAAGACTCCGGCCGCGCAGTTGATGGGCAAGCTCACCTGGCGCAGCATCGGCCCGTACATCGGCGGCCGCTCCGTTGCCGTCGACGGCGTCCCGGGCAAGGACATCTTCTACATGGGCGGCGTCGAGGGCGGCGTTTGGAAGAGCACCGACTTCGGCTTGAGTTGGACGAACATCACCGACGGGAAGCTGCCGGGCATCGCGACCGCGATCGGCGCGCTCGCGGTCGCGCCGTCCAACAGCAGCGTGATCTATGCCGGCACCGGCGAGTCCGATATCCGCGGCGATTTCGACAGCGGCGACGGCGTCTACAAGACGACCGATGGCGGCAAGAACTGGTCGTACGCGGGGCTGCGTGACACGCACATGATCGCCAAGCTCCTCATCGACCCGCGCGACCCCAACATCGTCTATGCGGCCTCGATGGGCCACGTCTTTCGCCCGAACGCCGAGCGCGGCATCTTCAAGACGACCAACGGCGGGAAGTCGTGGAAAAAGGTGTTCTATGTAGACGAGAAAACCGGCGGCGCCGATATGGCGATGGACTCACGCAATCCCGCGGTCGTCTACGCGGCGATGTGGCAAGCGCAGCGCGTCCCCTGGAAGCTGACCAGCGGCGGCCCCGGAAGCGGGCTCTACAAGACGACCGACGCGGGCGCGCACTGGACGAAGATCTCCTCCAATCGCGGTTTTGCAACGGGTACGCTCGGTAAGATCGGCGTCTCGGTGGCGCAGAGCAACCCGCGCGTCGTCTATGCGACCGTGCAGGATCTCGACGGCGGTATCTTCCGCTCCAACGACGGCGGCGCGACCTGGCGGCGCACGAACTCGGAGATGAAGCTGCGCCAGCGGGCCTTCTATTACACCGCGATTTACGCCGACCCCACCAATCCGCAAGTCGCCTACGCGCCGGAAGTCGACGGCGTCTACAAAACCAAAGACGGCGGCAAAACCTTCTCCAACATCGATATGCCGCACGGCGACAATCACATCATCTGGATCGATCCGCGGCGGCCGGCGACGCTGCTGGTCGGCAACGACGGCGGCGGTACCGTCTCCGTCGACGGCGGCGCGAACTGGAGCAGCGAACACAACCAGCCGACGGGACAGTTCTACCACGTCGCGCTCGACGATCAGTTTCCGTTCCACGTCTTCGGCGCCTCGCAGGACGAAGGCGCCTTCGAAGGCCCCAGCGCCGCGGTCGGGCCCGGCATCGGCCCTGGTGAATGGCACACCGTCGCGCTCGGCGAGAGCACCTTCGTAGCGCCCGAACCGGGCGATCCGCAAGTCACGTACGGAAGCGGCTATTACAGCTCGTTCGTGCGCTTCAACCGCATCACCGGCGACGAGAAGAATGTCAGCCCGTGGCCGCGCTACATGGCCGGCGCCTCGTCGGCTCAGACGAAGTTCCGCTTCGGCTGGACGCACCCCATCTTCTTCTCACCCGCCGATCCGCACGAGCTGCTCGTCGCAGGGCAAGTCGTCTTCTCCAGCCTCGATCACGGGCAGACGTGGAAGATCCTCAGCCCAGATCTCACCCGCAACGATCCGTCGACCGAAGGCCCAACCGGCGGGCCGATCTTCCTCGATCAGACCGGCGCCGAAACGTTCCCCGATATCGCGTCGCTTGCGGTCTCGCCGCTCGATGCGAACATTATCTGGGCGGGCTCTGCCGATGGTCTCGTACACGTGACGACCGATTACGGCGGCAACTGGAAGCTCGTGACTCCGCCGGATCTTCCGCAGTGGGCGCAGATCAGCTCGATCGAGCCTTCGCACACGCAAAAGGGCACGGCGTATCTTACTGCGTCGCGCTACATGTGGGACGACTTCCATCCCTACGTTTACGAAACCGAAGACTACGGCGCGCATTGGACGCCGTTGACCGGCGGACTGCCGGCCGACCAATACGTCTTCCTCGTCCGTCAGGATCCGCTCGAGCCGCGCCTGCTCTTTGCGGGGACGCGCAGCACGGCGTACGTCAGCCTCAACGGCGGCCAAAGCTGGCAGCCGCTCACGCTGAATCTGCCCGGCGTTCAGGTGCGCGACCTCGCCGTCGACGTGCGCCAGGACGAGCTCGTGGCCGCGACGCACGGGCGCGCCTTTTGGATTCTTGATAACGTCACGCTGCTGCGGCAGCTCGCGCACGAGCCGTCGCAGTCCGTTACAAACCTCCAGCTCTTTACGCCCGCAGCGTCGTGGCTTTCGAATGCCTACGGCGGCGCCAGCGGAATCCCCGAGTTCGGCGAAAATCCCGCATATGGAACGGCGGTGTACTTCAACGTGCCTGCGGGTTATAACGGAACGACCCCGCTAACGCTCAGCTTCCTCGACGCCAACGGCGCGACGGTTCGCAGCTTCGCGCTGCATCCCAAGAATCCGCACGAGCGCAAGCTCACGCCCGAGCAAGAGGATAACCTCGACGCCAACCAATCGCGAGCGCGGGCCATCGAACGAATAACCGTCGCCGCTTCGGGCATCAATTTATTTCAATGGGATATGCACTACCCGCCCGCGTACGACGTGCCGGGCTGGCGCCCCGACTTCACCGACGACTGGCCCGACAACGCCGACGGTCCCACGATCCTGCCGGGGTCCTACACCGCCGTGCTGCACTACGGCGCTCAAACGTTGCGCGCGCCGGTCAGCGTGCGACTCGACCCGCGGATTCACGCGACGATCAACGATCTTCAAGCGCGCCTTGCACTCGAGCAGCAGATCGTCGCAACAATCGACCGACTCGATCGCACGGTAGCGTCGGCACTCACTGCGCGTACGGAAGTATCTGCAGCCGTGAACGACGAAGTTGCGCAATTGCTGGCGATGGACAATCACTCCAGCGAAGCCGACGTAATGCACGGGACGAGAATACGCGAGCAGCTTGCCTTCCTTCTCAATTCGCTTGAAAACTCATACGCGAAACCGACGGCAGCGGAGTACGACACATATCGCGACCTATCGGCGCTCGCCACCGCCGGAGAGGCGCGTTTGAAAGGAATGGGTGCGCATTGAGGAGCTTTTATATTTACGCAATTGCCGTTGCAATGCTGGTTGCCGGTTGTGCGCGAAGCGGCGATACGCTTCCGGCGCCCGGCAGCACGGCGGTTTCGGGAATACGAAGTGTATCGCCGCCACGGCCTGCGGCCGGCAGGCTGCCAACCTGCCCGGGGCAAGACCGGCGCAAAGGCTACGTTCAGACGTTCACTAATCTTAAAGTGCACGGCGGCGCACTGTGCATCGGACGGTTTCGCGGCTTTGGGGGCTCGTTAGAGTATCCGAGCGTCGACCGATCGGTCAAGCTGACGAATCGCCTTACCATAACGAACCTTTACAACCAGCCCGAGTTCGGTTCCGGCGCGGTGCTGCTCTATTTGAATCTGCACTTCCACGACAACACGCGCTTCGGTGCGACCGTCGCGGCCAAGGGCGGCCTGGAAAGCAACAAGTTCACTCCCGGCCAGTCCTATACGGCCTTCGGCCAGGTCGCGGTCGGCCATCTGGTCTTCATGTTCACGCCTTGTTACAGCGTCGCCACGAGCGGCGCGAACGGCGGGCTGCTGCCCAACATCGGCGCGCTCTTCGACAACGCGATCGTTACCGGCAACGGCTTTGGCGTTATCGAGATCTATCCGGGCGCGCAAGTCTCGCAAGAATGCGAGGGAACCTCGGGCTAACCGAGGTTCCCTCCGATCCCCGGCGAAACCGTAGCGCACCTCGCCGGCGAAAGGATCTTATCTGATGTCGTTTCTTCGTTGCTGCTTGCGCGGTTCGTCGGCTGCCGTAGCGTTGATTGCGCTCGCGGCGTGCGCGCAGCACGGTTCCGCGCTTTTGCCGGCAGGCGCGCTCGGCCAAACTGCCGTCACACCCGACCTCGTTCCCCCAGACTGTAAGGGGCAGAAGACCACCAAAGAGTACGCTTCGCTGACGCAGACCCTTTCGACCAAAGGCGGTTCGTTGTGCGTCCCGGCATTTGGCGGCTTTGGCGGAACGATTAAGTACCCGCCGGCGAATCCATCGGTGAAGCTCGAGCTGACGAGCAGCACGACCAACTACGATCACATGCCGAGCCTCGGCAGCGGTATGCCGATCTTCTACATGCAGCTCGCGATACAAGGCGGCACGTCGTTCGGCAACAACGTCGAGGCCGGCGGCGGACTCACCGGCAAGCAGATCGATCCCCACAAACCTTACACCGTTTACGGTCAGGCCGTAATCTATCGTATCCCGTTCAACTTCGGCCCCTGCTATGCCAAAGCGAGCAAAGGCAAATACGGCGGGGTTATCGGCGGGGTCGGAACCCTGCTTAGAGGCGTGCAGATTCCCGGCGCGGCGACCGCCGTCGTCGAGATCTATCCGGGTAAGGCGACCGGCACGAAGTGCTGACTCTCTTCGGCCGGCACGATGATTCCCGCAAGGCTCAGCGGATCGTAAGCGCCGACGCGGATCTGCGCGCTCTCGCCGGTCCGGCGCACCGCGCGTAACGCGTCGACGGCTTCGGGCAGCGCAAACTGTTCGCCGACGAAACCGGCGACGAACCGCCCGCCGCGAATCTCGCCGCGCGCCTCCATCCGGCGCAGCACGAGTAAAAGCTCGCGCCATCGCGGCGCGAGGGACTCGCGGGCGATCACGTCGCGAAAGACGACGCCCCAGCGCGCGAGCAGCCGGCGTGCGAAGCCTTCGACGTCGATCCGGGGGGTCGCGGCCTGCAAAGGCGTCCAGCGGCCGCTCGAAGATCGCGGCCGCGCGCGCAGCCCCCGTTCGCCGAGCCGGCGTTTCGCATCGCTGAGCGAACGCAGCGCGTCGAAGCCGTCGGCGGTGATCAATCCGGCGGCGACGAGCTGCCAGAGCGCCTCCTCGACCTCGCTGGGCAGACGTTTGGTTGCGCGAACGATCTCGGCAAAAAACGGCGCGCGCAGCTCTTCGACCGTCGCCAGAATTTCGCGCGCGGCGTGCGAGAGCGCGTCGCCGGGATCCTTGCGGCGAACGATCAGCTCTTGCGCGTTCGCGCGCAGGAAGAGCGAGATCGGCGCGAGCCGCGTCGGCCGCACGCGGCGGGAATTTTCAACCTCGCGCGGTTCGAGCGCGGGATGCGCAGAGAGGCGCCCCCACATCACGTCGCCCGAGTAGCAGAGCCGGTCGAGAAACTCGGGCTTGTAGCCGGCGACGCGCGCCGGGAGAATCTGCCCCTCCCACGCGACCGTGGGAATTTCGTAGCCCTCGAGCTGGCGCACGATCTGCAGCGTTCCGTCGATGCCGTGCAGCCGCGAGCTTGCCGCGACGTGCTGCCAGCGCTGCAAAAACGCCATGTACTGCGCGGCGGTAACCGGCTCGATCTCGCGCCGCAAGCGCCCGACGGTGAGCCGGTGGATGCGCGCCAGCACGCGGCGATTGCACCACTGCTCGTCCGGCGTCGAACTGCGGAATCGTCCGTGCAGCACCTGGCCTTGCGCTTCGAGGCGCAGCAGCGCCGCCTCGATCGCCGCGCCGTCGATCTGCAAACGCGATGCCATCTGCGCGACCGTCATCGGGCCGCTCGATTCTAACCAGCCGCGCAGAATCTCGGTGACCGCCTCCTCGCGGTTTTCACTGCGCGTTTCGTAGGCAGCCCGCGCAAGGTCGAGCCGCTCGGCACAGGTCCAGAATCCGGCGACGGTCATCGCGCGCCGCTGCGCAACGAGCTCCTCGTACCAGGCCTTCCATTGCGGCTCGGGCGGCATGACGATCAGCGTCGAGAGCGCGTCGTGCAGCTCGTCGGCGTCGCGCACGACCGGCCACGATTCCTCGGCAACCTGCGCGATCGCCGCTGCATCCAAGATGCCGGCGCCGTCGACGTCGTCGCGCATCGTGCGGCGCAGCTGCACCGCGCGCGCCCGCCGCTCTTCCAGCGGGGCGTCGTCGAGGTAGGCGAAGGGATTGGCGTTGAGGATCTCGTGACAGAAGACCGAGGGTTCCGGCGTATCGATTGCCACGGTCTGCAGTGAGCCGGCCTCGATCTCGCGCAGGATGGCGATGAAGCCATCGAGATCCATCGCTTCGTGCAGACAGTTCGAGAGCGTCTCGCGCACGAGCACGTGGTCGGGAATGCGGATCGGCCCGGTGAGGTTTTCGGGACAGGCGGCTTGATCGGGGAAGACCGCCGCCACCAGATCGTCGGCGCGCATGCGGATCAGCTGCGGCGGCACTCTGCGCCCGCCGCTGAAGCGCAGGATCGCGAGCGCCCGCGTGGCGTTCCAGCGCCAGCGCGCGGCAAACATCGGCGCCGGAAGCAAGGCTTGGGTGAGCGTCTGCTCGGCGCTGGCCGAACGAACGAACTCGAAGACGGCGTCGAGCGGGAACGCGTGCTGATCGGTCAGCGAGAGCACGATGCCGTTGTCGGTCGCGGCCGCCTGCAGCTCGAGGTTGAAGGAACGGCAGAACTTTTTGCGCAGCGCGAGCCCCCACGCGCGGTTGATGCGCGCGCCGAAGGGCGTGTGCAGGATCAGCTGCATCCCGCCGCCCTCGTCGAAGAAGCGCTCTGCAACCAGCGTGCGGTCCGTCGGCACGACGCCCAGAATTTTCTTGCCGGCGCGCACGTACGCTACGGCCTGTTCGGCGCCGGCCGAATCCAGCGCGCACTCTTCCTGCAGCCACGCGATCGCCGCTTCGTCGGGGCGCTGGTCGATCGCGACGCGTACGGCGCAGACCTCGCGCGACAGCTCGATCGTGCGTCCTCGCCCTTCGCCGTTCCAGAACGGGATCGAGGGGGGCGCGCCGTGCGCATCCTCGACGCGAACGACGCCGGCCTCGACGCGCCGGATCTTCCACGAGTTCGTGCCCAGCAGGAAGATATCGCCGGCCATGCTTTCGACGGCAAAATCCTCGTCGAGCGAACCGATCACGTGCCCTTCGGGCTCGACGATGACGTTGAAGTTCGCGGTATCGGGAATTGCACCGCCGCTCGTGATCGCGGCCAGCCGCGCGCCGCGGCGCGCTCGGAGCTTGCCGTTGACGCGATCGTAGTGCAAAAAGGTTCCGCTGCGCCCGCGCGAGGTCGCGATGCCGTCGGCGAGCATCGTGACGACCGCATCGAAGTCGCTGCGCTCGAGCGCGCGATAGGCGAAGGTGCCGCGTACGACCGCGTAGAGCGTGTCGACATCCCATTCGTGCTGCGCGCACGAGGCGACGATCTGCTGCGCGAGGATATCGAGCGGCGCTTTCGGGATCTCGAGCGCGTCGAGCGCGCCGGCGCGAATCCCGCGCACGAGCGCCGCGCACTCGATCAGTTCGTCGCGCGTCGTGACGTAGAAGATGCCTTTGGGCAACGCGCCCACCCAGTGGCCGGAGCGCCCGACGCGCTGCAGCGCAACCGCGATCGCTCGCGGCGAGCCGAGCTGCACGACCAGGTCGACCGAGCCGATGTCGATCCCGAGCTCGAGCGATGCGGTGGCGACGACGGCTCGCAGCTGACCGTCGCGCAGACGCTGCTCCACGTCGAAGCGAAGTTCTCGCGCCAAGCTGCCGTGGTGCGGCATCACGAAGCCTTCCCCGAGACGCTCGTTGAGCGCGAAGGCGACGCGTTCGCTCATCCGGCGGGTGCCCACGAAGATCAGCGTCGTGCGATGCGCGCGGATCTGCTCGGCGACGCGATCGTAGATCTCGCCCCACATCTCTTTGCTCGCGACCGGACCGAGCTCGTCGCTGGGGACTTCGATGCGCAGCTCCATCTCGCGGCGGTGTCCGACGTCGACCGTCGTCGTTCGATCGCTCAGGAACCGGGCGACGTCTTCGAGCGGCCGCACCGTCGCCGAGAGTCCGATGCGTTGCGGCTTGCGCGCGCCGCTCTGTTCGACCAGGTAATCCAGCCGTGCGAGCGTCAGCGCCAGATGCGAGCCGCGCTTGTCGGCCGCCATGGCGTGAATTTCGTCGACGATGACGGTCTTCACGCTTGCGAAGAGCGCGCGCGATTTTTCAGCGGTCAACAGGATGAAGAGCGATTCCGGTGTCGTCACCAGCACGTGCGGAGGCTTGCGCAGCATGCCCTGGCGTTGCGCCGGCGTCGTATCGCCGGTGCGTACGGCCGTGCGAATCGGCGCCATTCCTATGCCGCGCTCGATCGCCAGCATCGTCAACGCGCTAAGCGGCTTCTCGAGGTTCTCGCGGACGTCGTTGGTCAAGGCCTTCAGGGGAGAAACGTAGACGACGAGCGTTTGCTCGGGCAACGTTCCGGCGACCGCTCGGCGGACGAGATCGTCGAGGCAGAGCGTGAAGGCCGAGAGCGTCTTACCCGAGCCGGTCGGCGCGGAAATTAAGACGTCGCCGCCGGCGCGGATGGCCGGCCAGCCGCGGGTTTGAGGCTCGGTCGGCGCGGTGAAGGCCGCGTCGAACCACTCTTGCACCAGTGGGTGGAAAAACTCACGCATCCGAGCAATCTATTCCACATGGGCCGCCGCGCTCCGGGATAGACCGGTGCGGCTGCTCGATATGCGGGGGAAGAAGTCTTATGAGAAACAGCATCGCACTATTTGCCCTGCTCTCACTCGGAATAGCATTCGTGCCGCGCGTAGCGGACGCGCAGATGGACCAAGCATCGACGGTGCCGTCGGCGACGGTTAATCCCTTAGCCACGGAGAACCCCGAAGAGAGTGCCAGCCCGTTCGAGAGCCCAAATCCCGGTGAGACGCCGGGCGAGACCGAAGTCGTTTCTTCCAGCAGTAGCGGCGGGGACTGGGGTTTGATCGGAATTCTCGGGCTGCTGGGGCTGCTCGGTTTGCGTAAGCGGACGTGACGTAACCTGCGCGGCGTCCTGCTCGCGCTGGCTTTTCTGCTGGCCGCTCTGCGGCCGGCCGATGCCGCGCTGCCCGTCCTCACCTTCGCCGACATGGGCCGGCTCGTCGACCTGGAAGGGCCGGCGATCTCACCCGACGCTCGGCGCGTCGCCTTCATCGTCATCACGCAAGACGTTAAACACGACGCCTACGTCAATAGTTTAGCCGTCCTCGACCTGCCCGCGAACAAAACCCGCACGATCCTGCGAGGTAAGGAGGTCGCGGTTCCACGCTGGTCGCCCAACGGCGCGCGGCTGGCCTACCTCGCGCAGGGCTCCGGCGAGGAGCACCAGCTCTTCGTCCGCGAAGGCGCCCGCTCGCGACAGCTCAGCAACGCCAAGGGTGACGTCGTCGATGAGGCCTGGAGCCCGGACGGCCGGGAGCTCGCCTTCGTCGCCGCCGATCAGCACGACGACGCCCCCTTCTTCTATGCGGGCGACAACGACTACACGGCAACCGCGCTGACGCCGCCCGAACATCTCTGGATCGTCTCGGCGAATGGCGGGTCGGCGCGCCGGCTTACCGGCGGCTCGTGGACGATCGCCCCGACCGATCCCGGCGGGATCTTCTCGCCGCAGATCGCCTGGACGCACGACGGCCGCTCGATCGTCATCACGCGCGTCGCGAACACGTTCAGCGGCGACGACGAGTACTCGACGCTCTGGGAGATCGACGCGCACGGCGGCGCGATGCGCAAGCTCACCGGGCACGCCGCCTTCGAGCTGAGCCCATCGTATTCACCCGACGGCTCGCGCCTGGCCTATTGGTATCCGCACGGCGGCGACTTCAATGCCGAAACGACCGTGCGCATCCGCACCGGCGATCGCGACGACGCCTTCGCCGGCGGCCTCGACCGCAACATCGCCGCTTCGCTCTGGCTTCCCGACGGCCGCCTCTTGCTCTGCGCGGCCAGCGAAACGCGCAATCTCTTCTTCATCGCCAAGCCTGACGGCAGCACAAGCCCGATCCCCTTGGGCGAGATCCATCCGATCTGCGATCCCTACTCGAGCAGCACCTTCGACGGCGGCGCGGCGGCGAGCGTCGCGCACGACGGAACGATCGCGTTCATTGCAACGACGCCGGCGAGCGCGCGCGAGCTCTACACGCTGCGCACGGGATCGAATCGCCCGCGCCGCGTGACGCATTACAACGACTTTCTCGCCGGCGTCGCCACCGGGCCGATGAGCGAGCTTCGCTGGACGGGCCCGGGCGGATTCGCCGAAGGCGGGGTCGTGACCGATCCGCCCAACGCCGCACCGGGCCGGAAGTATCCGATCGTACTGCTGATTCACGGGGGGCCCGGGCTCTCGAACTCGCGGGATTTCGTTTGGGAGCAGTGGCCGCTCGCGCAGATGATCGCTTCGCGCGGCTACGTCGTCTTCCAGCCGAATTACCGCGGCAGCGACAACCTCGGCAACGCCTACATGACGGCGATCGTGCACGACACCGTCGCCGGCCCGAGCTCCGACATTCTCGCCGGTTTGACGGCGCTCGAACAACGCCCTGAGGTAGACTCCACGCGCGTCGCGGTCTCCGGCTGGTCGTACGGCGGAGAGCTGACGTCGTGGCTGATCGGGCACGAACACTTCTGGCGCGCGGCGATCTCCGGCGCGGCGGTAAATAGCGAGTTCGACGAATACAACCTCTCGACGTCCAACGTGCAGGATCGCTATCCGCTCGGTGCCTCACCCTGGACCGATGACGGGCAACGCATCTACCGTGAGAACTCGCCGATCACGTACTACGCGCAGATAACGACGCCGACGCTGATCTGGGGCACGACGCAAGATCCCGTCGTCCCGATTACGCAGGCGTACGCGCTCTTTCACGCCCTCACGGAGAACCATGTGCCGGTTCGCTTTGCCGTCTTCCCGGCGAGCACGCACGGGCCCGACGGCCCGCGGCAGTCGGCCGAGCTGACGAAGCTGTGGCTCGACTGGCTCGCCAAATACCTCACGGTGTCACCCTGAGTGTCGAAGGGTCATCCAATTCCCCGGTTTCGGCGTTTAAGAGGATATGAAGCGTCTTCTTAGCGCCGTACTTCTTCTCGGACTTCTCATCGCCGCGTCCGCCCCCGCTCCGGCGGCGGCGCCGTCGAACGACCAGCGCGTCGTACTCGCCGGCGGCTGCTTCTGGGGCATGCAGCTCGTCTTCGGGCAACTCAAAGGCGTCGATCGCGTCGTTGCCGGTTACGCGGGGGGCGAAGCCTCTACAGCGCAGTACGAGACGGTGAGCACCGGTGCGACCGGCCACGCGGAGTCGGTCGAGATCACCTACGACCCGGCGAAGATCTCGTTCAAGTCGCTGCTCGACGTCTATTTCAAGGTTGCGCACGATCCGACGGAGCTCAATCGCCAAGGCCCCGACCAAGGCACGCAGTATCGCTCCGAGATCTTCTACACGACCGCGCAGCAGCACGGTACGGCGGTCGCGGCGATCGCGCACTTGGACCAGACGCACGCCTATCCGTCGCGCATCGTAACGATCGTGGCTCCCTTACGCGGATTCTATCCGGCCGAGGCGTACCATCAGGACTACGCGCTGCACAATCCGCAGAATCCGTATATCGTCGTCAACGACCTTCCGAAACTCAAGGTCCTGCGCCAGGATTATCCGCAGCTCGTCAAACCCAACGCGCCGGATCCGAGTTAGCCGAACTTAGCTCGGCGCGTCGTCCCCGTGCTGGGCGTACGAGCGCGGATCGAAGTACCAGGCGGGTAACGCGTCTGGGAACGTAATGTCCGTAAAGTCGTAGTCGACGGTCGCGTCGCGCCCAAGATAATCGGCGTCCTGCTGATAGGTCGGCGTACCGTGGATGTGCGTCACGATCGGCATGTTGTGCATCCAGGTGAGCGTCACCGTGAAGAGCATCGGATAGACCTTTTTGTCGGAGCCCTCGTCGTAGAGCTTGTCGGTCGCGACGACTTCGCGCAGCTCCAGCGTCTTTGCGTCGACGTAGAGTTCGCGCAAGCGATTGCGGTCGGGGTCCCGGCGCGCCTGAAGGCTTACGTGGATCTCGTCGCCCTCGTTGGCGATCCGGGTCACGCGATAATCGAACTCACCCAAGACCGTAACGACTGCGATGAGCGGCGGCAGGCTGCCCGTCGGCTCGGGCGTCGGCACGAACTCGCGAGGGTTCGTGTGCGGATGGACGGGCGCAGGTTCGAAGAGATCGGCGGTCGGCGGCCCCGGATCCCACGGCTCGTTAAAGGACGGCCGGAGAAACTCGAGCGTGCCGCGCGACGAGCCGTGGTAGACGCGCCGCCCCAGGGCGGCACGATCGGTCGTCCGGCACCAGATGTGATAGGTGTAACTGTTGAGCAGATCGGGATAGCCGTCGTCGAGCGTTTGCTTGCGGATCAGCGTGTACGTGATGTACACCGGCGGCGGCCGATGCGAGCGGAATTGCCGGCGAATCTCATAGAGCAGCCGATCCGGAGAGGGTAGCGGAATCGGTGTGGCGCGCGTCGCCGGCGAGACGGCGACCGCGTGCGACGGAACGAACGCGAGCGAGAGGCCGAGCAGCATCAGCCCGGCGCAGAGTACGGTTTTCACGAAACGCTCAGCGCGGCGCCATCCTGATCGCGCCGTCCAGGCGAATCACTTCACCGTTAAGCATTTGATTCTCCGCGATGTGCCGGGCAAGGTGCGCGTATTCAGCCGGCCGTCCCAGGCGCGACGGGAACGGAACCTGCTTCCCGAGCGACTCACGCGCGGCTTCGGGCAGCCCGGCGAGCAGCGGCGTATCGAAGATCCCCGGGGCGATGCTGCAGACGCGAATTTGATGCTGCGCGAACTCGCGCGCGACCGGCAGGGTGAGCCCAACGATTCCGCCCTTTGAGGCCGCATAGGCGGCCTGTCCGATCTGGCCGTCGTACGCGGCAACCGAGGCCGTGCAGATGATGACGCCGCGATCCTCCCCCGGTTCGACCGGAAATTCGATCATCTTCGCTCCCGTCAGACGGATGACGTTGAACGTTCCGATCAGATTGACGGTGATAACTTTGGTGAAGCGTTCGAGCGGCAGCGGGCCTTCGCGTCCAATCACGCGCTCGGCCGTCGCGATGCCGGCGCAGCAGATCGCGCCGTTGAGCCCGCCGAACTCGCGCGCGGCCGTATCGACCGCGTTCTGAACCTGAGCCGAATCGGTAACGTCGGTCTTCACGAAGCGTACGTTACCGCCGAGCTCGCGGGCGAGCTCTTCGCCGCGTTCGCTGATATCGCCGATCACGACGTTGGCGCCGGCTCCGGCGAACTCGGTAACGCAAGCGGCTCCCAGACCGGAACTTCCGCCGCTGACCAAAAAAGTGCGTCCTTGTAAGTGCATAGCTCGCAATGCTACAGCTTGCCGAGGGTGATATCCTGGATTGCCGAAAGAAGTTCAGCCGGTGCCCAGGAAATCAAAACGTCGCCCCGGCTCGCGTGCGGGTCGCAGCGTCGCGCTTATCGCGCTCGTACTCTTCGCCGCTTTTGCCGGTTGGCAGTTACTTCGTCCGAAGGGCCCGGTTCAGCCGCGCCACGTCGCCGAGATCGTCACGCCGGAGCCTTCCGAGGCACCTAGCGAGGAAGCCACCGAGGAGCCGGCGGCCGAGCCGACGCTTTCGCCGGCCGAATCGCCCAGCGAATCGCCGCTCGCAGCGACGGCTTCACCGTCACCCGAAGCATCGCTGGCTCCCGCGCCGCAGCCGTCGGTCAGCGAGAATCCAAACGGGCCGCAGCTCGCATTGATCGTCGACGACTGCGGGCAGTGGCTGCGGACCGAACGCGGCTTCGTCGCGCTCAACGTTCCCGTAACCCTCTCCGTCTTACCGCACGTGCGATACGGCGATCTGATCTCGCACGAGGCCGCCGCTGCCGGCAAAGGCGTAATGCTTCATCTGCCGATGGAGACGCTCTCGGGGATGAACCCGGGCCCCGGCGAGGTGACGACCGAGATGAGCGACGCGCAGATCGTCGCGCAGGTTCAAGATGATCTCGCGCAAGTTCCGCTCGCCGGCGGCGTCAACAATCACGAAGGGAGCAAAGCCTCCGCGGATCCGCGCGTGATGCACGACGTCATCGGCGTGCTCTCGCAGCACGGACTCTTCTTCATCGATTCCCGCACGAACGCGGCGTCGGTCGGCGAGTCGACCGCCCGCGAGATGGGCGTCCCGACGGCGGCGCGCAACGTCTTTCTTGATAATCGTGCCGACGTCGCGTATAGCGAGGCGCAGCTTCTCGAAGCCGCGCGCATCGCGCGCGAGACCGGCAGCGCGATCGCGATCGGGCATCCGAAACCGACGACGCTGGCCGCCGTCGAGGCGCTCCTGCCGCAGCTGGAAGCCTCCGGCATTCACTTCGTCCTCGCCCGGGAACTGGTCGGCAAGGGAGATCGCTAACCCGTAAACCTCCGCCTTCGCGGGCGGGTTTATCGCGACGTAAACCCGGAGAGGAAGGAAGCATGGACATCGCATTTCTGATCGTTCGGGTGATCGTGGGTTTGGCGGTTGCCGCTCACGGAGCCCAGAAGCTCTTCGGCTGGTTCGGCGGTCCGGGAATTCGCGGAACGGCCGGCACGTTCGAAAGCCTCGGTTTTCGTCCAGGAATCATTTTTGCATGGATGGCCGCCCTCGGAGAGACCGGCGGCGGCCTGCTCACGCTCCTGGGCCTGGGCGGTGCACTCGGGCCGGTGCTCATCGTCCTCGTGATGATCGTCGCCGTCGGCGCGGTGCACATCACGAAAGGCTTCTTCATCAGTAAGGGCGGCTGGGAACTCAATGCCGCCTACGTCGCCGGCGCGCTCGCGATCGCGTTCGGCGGCAACGGCGCGTACTCGCTGGACAACGCGCTGAATCTGACGTTTCTCACCCAACCCGAGCAGGTCTGGTTTGCCTTCGCCGCCGCGGCGATCGTCGCGCTGCTCAATCTGCTCGCGCGCCGTCCGGTGAAAGCATGATGGAGACGGTCGCGTTCTATGGCGCCGGCATGCTCGGCTCGGCGATGGTTCGCAGCATGCGGCGGCGCGGCATCCCGGTGCGCGTCTGGAGCCGAACGGCGGCAAAGGCGACGGCGTTGGAAGCCGAGGGCGCGACGGCCTTCAGCGATCCGGTCGAAGCAGCCAGAGGCGCGCAGCGCGTGCACTTTTGCTTGAACGACGATGTGAGCGTCGACGCGGTGCTCGAGGCGGCGCTGCCGGGAATTTCTGCCGGCGTGCCGATCGTCGATCACACGACCGTTTTGCCGCAGCGCGTTGCCGAACGCGTCGAACGGTTGAGTGCGTCGGGGCGCTCGCTGCTGCACGCACCGGTCTTCATGGGGCCGCCGATGGCGCTCGATTCGAAGGGCGTGATGCTGGCTTCGGGGGATGCCTCACTCTTTGCACGGCTGCGCGAGCCGCTCGCGGGCATGTGCAGCGACTTACGCTATCTCGGCGAACGGCCCGACCTCGCCGCGGTCTACAAGCTGATGGGCAATGCGATGATCCTGACGGTCGTCGGCGGCCTCAACGACATGCTGCGGATGGGCGAAGAGCAAGGACTAACGAGAGAACAGGCCTTCGAGCTCTTCGATTTTTACGACCCCAGCGGACAAATTCACGGACGCGGAAAACGCATGGTCGAGGGCAACTACGATCCGATGTGGAGCGTCGACATGGCGCGTAAAGACGCGATCCTCATGCAAGGGGCGGCAAAACACGAGCGTCTGCCGGTCGTCGACGCAGTCGAAGCGTTGCTGCGCAACGTCTCCGATCGCGGCTTGGGCGATCGCGATCTCTCGGCCGTTGCAAAACGCTGATGGATCTCAACCCTCAGGCGGCGCAGATGGCGGACGAGTCGATGGTCCGCAACCTCGACGCACAGGCGCGCGCTATCTGGCCCCAAGAGGTCGCGCTCGTGCAGCGATACGCGCTGCCGCCCGAGGCGCGCATCCTCGACGCCGGGTGCGGCACGGGCGAGATCTCGTCGCGCGTCGCGACGCTCTTTCCCGACGCGAGCGTTTTAGCCGTCGACATCCTCAACGAGCACTTGGATCGCGCCCGCGAACGATACGGCGGCCTCGCGCCCCGGCTAACCTTCGAGCATCAAAGCATCTTTGCGCTCAACGCCGATGACGCCAGCTTCGACCTGACGCTTTGCCGGCACGTGCTCCATTCGATTCCGCAGGTCGAACGAGTACTGGCCGAACTCGTGCGCGTGACGCGCCCCGGCGGCCACCTTCACCTGATTCCCGAGGACTACGGGATGCTGCATTTCCAGCGAGGCCGTCTCGATCCGCGCGATTTCTGGCACGAAGTTCCCCCCACGATGGAACTCGAGGGCAACACCGACCTTTTCATCGGCCGCAACATCTACGGCATGCTCGCGGCGCTCGGGCTGCAGGAGATCGCGATCGACTACGTCGTCGTCGATACGCTGCGCGTCCCGCGCGAGACCTTCGCCGCAATCATCGAAGCGTGGCGCGATGGGTACGCCGAGGCGATCGGCGAGGCAACCGCGGTGAGCACTGAGCTGGCCGTCGAATACTTCAATCAGATGATCGGCAACATTCGCGATCCCGCGGGGTACGCGGTCTGGATGGTTCCGGTCGTGGCCGCGCGCGTGCCCGCAACCGAGCGCGCGTGAAAGCGCTGCGCGTTGAAGCCTTCGGCTCGCTCGCCGATTTGCGGATCGAAGAGATCGCCGACGTCGCGCTGCCGCCGCAATCGGTCCGCATCGAAATCGAGGCGGCGGGCGTTAACCCCAGCGATATCGCCGTCGCGCTCGGACGCTTCCCGCAGGTGACTCTGCCCCGCACGCCCGGCCGAGACTTTGCCGGACGCGTGATCGACGGCGATCCGAAATACATCGGAATGCGGGTCTGGGGCTCGGGCGGCGGAGTGCTGGGAATGACCGCCGATGGATCGCACGCCGAGCACATGGTCCTCCCGGAGAATGCCGTCATCGCGCGTCCCGCGCACCTTTCGCCTGAGCAGGCCGCCGTGGCCGGCGTGCCCTTCGTCACCGCGTGGAGCGCACTCGTCGACGCGGCGGGGTTCTCCGCGGGCGAGTGGGCAATCGTCGCCGGCGCGGCCGGTGCGGTGGGCAGAGCGGCGATTGCCCTGGTTCACGCGCTCGGCGGCAAGGCGATCGCCCTGGTTCGTTCCAAAAGCTCAACCGCATCGCGCGACGGGCTGGCCGCCGAAGCGGTGCTGCGATCCGATCTCGACGACGTGCCCAACGCCGTGAAGGAGCTAACGGGGGGCCGGGGAGCCGACGTTGCGCTCAACGGCATTGGCGCGTCGGTCTTTCCCGAGCTCGCAGCCTCCTTAGCAGAGGGGGGGCGAATGGCGATCTACGCGGTGCTCGGCGGCCGGGAGACTCCGCTCGACCTGTTGACCTTTTACCGTCGGCGCCTCCGATTGTACGGCATCAATACGGCCGCGTTCGACTTGCACCAGATCGCACGGATGTACGGCAAGTTCGGGCCGCTCTTCGAATCGGGCGCGATCGACCCGCCGCCAATTGCCGCGCGTATTCCGCTCTCGAACGCGCGCGAAGCCTACGAGCGCGTTAACCGCGGCGGTGCAGGGAAGGTCGTGATCGTCCCGGATTCGGCGACGAAAACGGCAGCGGCGTTCGCCGCGGAAGCGGGGAGCCGGTCCATACCGGACGAGGCGTCACCGGCGGTTCCGGTGTGAATACCGCTGACGGCGCAACCGACGGCAACGCCGCATTGAAGGGCGTCGGCGTCACGATGCTCTCCTGGGGCGGCAAACGGACGAGCAGCCGATGATCTTTGCGGTCGAAGCTCAGGCTTGCGCCGAAGGCGCGCAGCACCGGGCCGACGGCGACGTAGGCTCCGTCGAGCCGGTCGGTCACGCGCCGCTCCAGCGGCACGCGGATGCGCGTCGTACCGCGCTCGACGACCAGCGTACCGTCCTCGATCCACATCCGGTCGGCCAGCCGCGTCAGGAGCGGATCGGCCGGGGCGAGGACGCGGCCGTCCGTCACGTACGCCGCGACGTAGCTCGGGAGCGGGTGGCCGTTGAGTAGGATCGTTACCGGAGCTTCCGGTGGGAATAGCGGCACGTTGCAACGATATACCGCCTGCGATGCGGCGACTCTTCTCCGCCTTTCGTGAAGCCGGGATTCGCTTCTCGCGTGACGGCTGCGCCTTCCACGCGCAATCCGTCGCGTTCAACGCGCTCTTTGCGATCTTTCCGTTGATGGTGCTGGCGCTCAGCGCCGCGACGCTGGTCTATCCCAATCCCGAGCGACGTTTGCTGATGCTCGTCGGCACGCTGGCGCCGACCCTCCGGGATTACATCTCCGAGAACCTCCAGACGTACATCTACGGGCGCGGCATCTCGAGCATCATCGCGTTTCTCTTTCTGCTCTGGTCGGGCAAGAATCTCTTCATGGGGCTCGCCTACGCGCTCGACCGCGCACTCAACGTTCCCAAGTCGCGCCCGCTCGTGCACAATCTGCTGCTCTCGGTCGTGATGCTGCCGGCGACCGCGGTGCTGCTGTTGATCGCAACCGCGCTGCCGGTCGTGCTTGCCGTGACCTTTCGCGTCGCGGGCATTCACGATCCGCAGCGCATCACGCATATCCTCGCCTACCTCATCTCGATCGCGCTGGTCTACATCGTCGCGGTGCTCCTCTACCGCCTGCTGCCGAATCGCCCGATATCGTGGGCCTTCGCGTCGCGCGGCGCGGCCATCGTGGCGATCGCGTGGCCGGTGGTGCAGTACGCGTTCGCGGCCTACGTAACGCACGTCGACTTCACGCGAATTTATGGTGCACTCTCGGCCCCGCTCGTACTGCTGCTCTGGTTTTATTGCATCGGCTCGATCTTTCTCTTCGGCGCCGAGTACAGCATCACGCTCTCGACCGGGTATCGGAGCGTGCTCCGCGAAGAGTAGCGCCTTCATGATGAAGCGGACTGTGCTATTTTTGTCGCTCGTGCTGCTGGTGGCGGCGGCGCCGCCGCACCCGTCCCCGGCACCCTCGCCCTCCCCGTCGCCCTCGTCGTCAGCGTCCGCTCCCCCGGCTCCTCGGCTGAGCCAGGTGCCGGTCATCTTGATCTACCCCTTCGACGTGCAGACCGGCGCCGACCCGAAGATCGGCATCGCGATCGCCCAGATCTCCGCCCAGGAGATGGCGTCCGCGGGCGGCCTCGAGATCCCGGCGATTCCGGAAGGCGTCAAGCGCACGAACTTTCTCGACTACGCGCGCTCGCAAAAAGCCGACTTCTACATCAGCGGCTACGTCACGCCGGTCGGCGACTCGGCAGCCGTCGTCGAGCAGGTCGTGAGCGTCGATAGCGGCGTGATCCTCTTCTCGCAGACGGGGCAGGTCTCGAACGTCGCCGACGTCGCTTCCCAGTCGCTGCTCGCGCGCGAGCAAATCCTCGCCTTTACCGGTCGCGAGACGCAGAACGTCGAGACGCAACCTTCGAACACGCCCGCGCCGACCTCAACCAACGGCGCCAAGGTTCCGATCTCGGGTATCGGCAGCATCGTCGACTCGGTCTTCAAGCACAAAGGCGCGCGCGGCGGACCCTCGCCCGCGCCGACGACCAAACCGTCGCGCGGCGTGATCGTCGCCCCGGTTATCGCGGCCAGCGCGTTCTCATCCACGGATCTCGCCGGTGCGACCAACGAACTCTTCTACGCGCTCGGTCACTTCTACAACGCGAAGATGACGACCGTAACGAGCGTGCCCGCGCAATCGACCGAAACGATCTGCGGGCCGAACCGCGACAACACCGTCGCCGCCGGAACGCTGCAGGCCGGCCGCGGCGCGCACCATAAGATGCAGTACACGCTGGACCTGACGATCTACACTTGCTTCGGCGCCCCGCTCGATCATCAGATCGGCAAGGGCGGCTCGTACAAAGCGGCCGTCGACGCCGCGGTCGCCGCGTACGCGATCGCGCACCCCGACAACAGCTAGCCGAACAAACCTTCGGGCGGGTCGATGACGATGCGCTTCGCTGCGAGGTCGACCTGCAAGACGATGGCGGCGACCATCGGCACGAAGTGCCCGTCGACGACGAGCATGTCGCTCGCGGGATAGTGCTCGACGCGTTCGACGGTACCGTACGGCGTGCCGCTTGCAGAGACGACGGGGCAGCCGATCAGATCGGCGTCCAAATACTCGCCGGCGGCGAGATCGGCGCTCTCGCGCGGGGCGTAGAGCACCGCGCCGACGTACGCGTGCGCGGCGGTCGCATCGCCGACGCCCTCGATGCGCACCAGCAGCCGCCTCTGGTGCGCGCGAACCGCACTCAGTCGAATCGAGCTCGAGGAATCGCCGCGTTCGCAACGCAGCACGGCGCCCGGTACAAAGACAGTGCGACCCGCGCTGGTCGGGTCGCACTTGAGCTCGCCGCGGACGCCGAACAATCCAGCGATCCTTCCGACTTCTATGTCATTCTGAGCGTCCGCCGTCACCCTAGGCGCAGCGCCGTCATCCTGAGCTTGTCGAAGGGTCATCCTCGGGGCCTCCGGCAGCCTCTTCCGTATCGAGAATATCGACCGCGACGCGACCTTCTGCAGTCGCGCGAACGATCGTGCGCAGCGCGTGTGCGACGCGTCCGCTTCGACCGATCACTTTGCCGAGGTCGTCCGGGTTGACGATCAGCTCGATCACCGGCTGCGCACGCTCGTCGACGAAGAGCTCGACGGTGACGTCGTCGGGATTCGCGACGAGTTTGCGCGCGAGAAACTGCAGCAGCTCGCTGGCGCGACGGTGGCCGGCCCACGGATCGTTGGAAGGGCGGCTCGGCCGGCGTTCGCGCCGGGGCTGCGGCCGCGAGGGGCGCGACATCGCCGGCTGCGATCCAACCGGCGGCGGGGCCTGCTGCGGCTGAGAGCTTACGCGGCGCGACGGCTGGCGCTCGACCTCATCGGCGACCGACTCGCTGAAGAGGCCGAACTCGTCGTCGAACGAGCTCACGAGGCCTTGCTCTTGGGCTGCCGTTTGGTCTCCGGAATCGGCCCGCGCTCCACGAGTCCTTTTTCGGCAAAGAGGCGGCGAACCGTTTCGGACGGCTGAGCGCCTTTTGCGAGCCATTCGCGCACTTTGGCTTCGTCGACTTCGACGGTCCGCGGCTCCGTCCGCGGATTGTAGTGTCCGAGAATCTCAATAAAACGCCCGTCGCGCGGCGCCCGCGCGTCGGCGACCACGAAACGGTAGGTGGGCTGTTTTTTCGCGCCCATGCGGCGCAGACGAATACGTACCATTCTCTCTTTTTGCTTTCGTTATGGGCTAGGGGGAAGCGGCAAGAACGGACGCCGCCTCTTTCCTCCGAGTTGTTTTGCCATCTGGCGTGCCTGCTCGAACTGTTTGACGAGCCGGTTCACGTCGGAGACTTGCGTACCCGAGCCGCGGGCGATTCGCTTGCGCCGCGATCCATTGAGGAGATCGGGATGGTGGCGCTCGTTGCGCGTCATCGAGCAGATGATCGCTTCGATCTTGCTCACTTCGCGTTCGGGTATTTCAAAGTTTTTGGGCAGCGCGCGCGAGAGGCCCGGAACCATCTTCATCAGATCGGTCATCGAGCCGAGCTTCCGGACTTGGCGCATCTGCTCGAGGAAATCGTCGAGGGTAAAGTTCTGCTTGACGAGCTTCTCGTGCAGCTTGCGCGCCTGCTCTTCGGAATAGATGCTCTGCGTTTTCTCGATCAGGGTGAGCGCGTCGCCCATGCCGAGAATCCGCGAAGCCAAACGATCGGGATAGAAAGGCTCGAGGGCGGCGAGCTTCTCACCGATTCCGACGAATTTGATCGGCGCTCCCGTGACGCTGTGGATCGAGAGCGCGGCGCCGCCGCGCGTGTCGCCGTCCAGCTTCGTCAAGATCACGCCGGTGATGCCCAGACGGTCGTGGAACCCTTTCGCAACGTTGGTGGCTTCTTGTCCGGTCATCGCATCGGCGACGAGCAGAATCTCTTGCGGCGCGGCGATCTTTTTGATCTCGGCGAGCTCGTCCATCAGCGCTTCGTCGATCTGCAGGCGGCCGGCGGTATCGATGATCACCGTCGAGATCGCGAGCCGCTTGGCTTCGGCAATCGCATCGCGGACGATGCGCGGGGGCTTCGCCGTGCCCGCGCTGTAAACGGGAAGATCGATCTGTTTGCCGAGCGTCTGCAGCTGATCGATTGCTGCAGGACGATAGATATCGGCGGCAACGAGCATCGAGCGGCGGCCCTGCTCTTTGAGTCGCAGGGCGAGCTTGGCGGACTGCGTCGTCTTGCCCGAGCCCTGGAGGCCGACCATCATGATGATCGACGGGGGTGCGTCGGCAAAGTTCAGGCGCCCGGCGGGAGAGTTGCTTGACGGACCGAGCAGCTCGACGAGTTCACCGTGCACGATCGTCAAGATCGTCTGCGCCGGCGTCAGCGATTCGAGGACGTTCGCGCCGACGGCTCTCTCTTTGATTCGGGCGACGAAGGCCTTAGCGGTCGCAAGCGAGACGTCGGCCTCGAGCAACGCGACCCGAACCTCGCGCAGCGCGTCGTTGACCTCGCTCTCGGAAACTTTACCTTTTCCGCTCAGGCGCTCGAATATCGCGCCGAGGCGGTCGCTAAGCTGATCGAACAACGAGGGTTACGAGGCCGCGGGACCCGTCGTCGTCTCGTCGATGCGCTTGACCGCATCGCCTACGGTTTTGATCTTCTCCGCTTCCTCGTCGGGAATGTCGATGTTGAACTCGGTCTCGAACGCCATCACCAGCTCGACTTGGTCGAGAGAATCGGCACCGAGATCGTCGGTAATCGACGCTTCGGGCGTCACTTCCGACTCGTCGACGCCGAGCTGTTCGACGATGATCTTCTTCACTTTATCGAAGGTGGTGGACATCTCGTCTCCTTATTAAGTATGTAATTGGGATCACATCAGGACTCCGCCGTCGATTACGAGCGTTTGTCCGGTGATGTAGCCGGCAGCATCCGAGCAGAGAAACGCGACCGCTCCACTCACATCCTCCGGCTTCCCGGCGCGGCCGAGAGCAGCTTGCTTTATCAAAAATTCCCTTGCGGCGCCGGGCATCTTCTCGGTCATCGCGGTCTCGATCAGGCCCGGCGCGACGGCGTTGACTCTTATATTCCTCGAACCCAACTCCTTCGCCAGCGATTTGCACAGGGCGATGAGCCCGGCCTTTGAGGCGGCGTACGCCGCCTGGCCGGCGTTCCCGGTCATGCCGACGATGCTGGTCATCAGCACGATCGAGCCGGCACGCCGCTTCATCATCGGCCGTGACGCGGCGGCGCAGAGATAGAACGCCGACTTCAAGTTGACGTCGAGCAGATGATCGATCGTTTCGCGTTTGAGGCGCATGAGCAGCGAGTCGATGGACTGCCCGGCGTTGGCGATCGCGCAGTCGAGGCGGCCGAAGCGTTCGACGACCTCTCCGACAATCCGTTCCATCGCCGCTTGGTCGGTGACGTCTGCGAGATAGACTTCGGCGGTCGCGCCGGCACGCGCGTTCGCGCAGGCGGCCGCGCTCTCGTTGAGTGCTTCGATATCGCGGCCGACCAGCGCGACGTCGGCGCCGCCGCGCGCGAACTCGACGGCGATTGCGCGGCCGATCCCGCGGCTCGCGCCGGTAATGATCGCCGTCTTCCCGGTGAGGATCAAACGGTGGCTCCCGTCGCGCGCTGCAGCTCGGCGCGAAGCTTCTCGACACCCGAGCTGTCGCTGACGACGCTGACCTGCGGGCTATTAGGCATCCGCCGCATCAACGCGCCGAGCACGTTGCTCGCGCCGAATTCCACGACGCGATCCAGCTCGTAGGTTAAAATGCGCTCGGCGGTATCGTGCCAGCGCACTTCCTCGACGATCGACCGGACCAGGTTCTCTTTGATCGTTTGGACGTCGCGATAGACGCGCCCGTCGACGTTGGATATCACGTCGAACTCCGGCAGGCGAAAGCGGCTCTGCTCCACCGCAGCCGAGAGCCGCTCGACCGCTGGCTCCATCAGCACGCTGTGCCACGCGCCCGAGACGTTGAGCGGAATGACGCGCTTCGCGCCGGCGTCGAGCATCGGCTGCGTCGCCGCCACGACGGCGGCTGCGTCGCCGCTGATGACGATCTGCGTCGGCGAATTGAAGTTGGCCATCGCGACCTGGCCGACGTTTTCGGCGGCGAGCCGCTCGAGCACCGCACGGATCTGCTCGGCCGGCAATCCGAGTACCGCCGCCATCCCGCCGCGCTTGCGGGCTGCGGCCGCCTGCATCGCCTGCGCGCGCTCGTTGACGATGCGCAGCCCTTCGTCAAATTCCAGCGAACGGGCGATCACCAAACTGCAGATCTCGCCGAAAGAGTGGCCGGCGGTGACGACCGGCCGAACCTCGCTGCGCACGGCTTCGTAGAGCGCGAGATTGGTCACGAAGATCGCCGGCTGACTGTACTCGGTCTCGCGCAGGCGATCTTCGGGGCCGACGCGCTGCAGCGTCAGCAGATCGTACCCAAGCACGCCGGCCGCGCGTTCGAACAGCGCGCGCGCCGCGGGCGAGGTCGCCGCAGCGTCGCAGCCCATGCCCACGCCCTGCGAGCCTTGGCCGGGAAAGACCGCCGCGTAGCGCACTAAGCCGCCCATTTCCAAGCAACCGCGCCCCAGGAGAGGCCGCCGCCGAAGGCCACGAAGACGACCACGTCGCCGGGCTTCACGCGCCCGGCCCGAACGGCCTCGGAGAGCGCCATGGGAATCGAGGCCGCCGAGGTATTGCCGTACTCGGCGATGTTCACGACGACTTTATCGTCGGGCAGATTCAAGTAGCGCGCAGTCGCGTCGATGATGCGTTTGTTCGCCTGGTGCGGAATCAAAAACGAGACGTCCGATTTGCTCAGGTTTGCTTTGAGCAAAACGGCGTCGGTCGATTCCACCATCTTGGTCACCGCGAGCCTGAACGTTTCGGGGCCCGCCATGTGAATGAGATGCACCTTCGCATCGAGGGCGTCATGATCGAGCGGTTTGCGAAAACCGCTGCCGTGCGCGAAGAGCAGCTCCGGCCGGCTGCCGTCGGCTCCCAGATCGGAGGCGAGAAACGAATCATCTTGCGAGCTTTCGAGGATCACGGCGCCCGCGCCGTCGCCGAAGAGAATCGCGGTCGAGCGATCCTGTTTGTCGAGAATCTTCGAGAGCGATTCGGCGCCGATGACCATCACCCGGCGGTAGACGCCCGATCGAATCAGCCCCGAGCCGACGGTTAGTCCGTAAATGAAGCCGCTGCAGGCGATGGAGATGTCGAAAGCCGCCTTCTCGCTGACCCCCAGGCGCGAGGCGACCAGACACGCGGTCGCCGGAAAGTAGTAGTCCGGCGTAACGGTGGCGACGATGAAGCAGTCGACGTCGGCGGCGCGCAGATCGGCGTGAACGAGCGCCGCTTGCGCGGCCGCGGAGGCTAGGTCGCTGGTCCCCTCGTCATCTGAGGTCCAATGGCGCCGCTTCATTCCGGTCCGCGAGGTGATCCACTCGTCCGAGGTGTCGAGCCAAGCCTCTAACTCGTGATTGGAGACGACTCGGGCCGGCGCATAGTGGCCGACGCCGACGATTTTCACACCGCACAAGGACACCTATGCGGACCGGCCGGTTCTGGAAACCACCCGCGCTAACCGGCGGACTCTTCGGTTACCTTGATGGCCTGACGGCCCTTATACGTGCCGCAGTTTTCGCACGCGAAATGCGGCCGCTTCGGCTGGTGACACTGCGGGCATTGGACGGTCGTCACCGGGCCGAGCTTCCAGTTTGCCGCCCGCCGGCTGCGCGTCTTGCTGCGCGGCGTCTTCCATTTTAGATTCGCCATAATTCTCCGATCGATAAAGTCATTGCTCGACGTCGCACGAGCATTCGCCCATATTCCTATTCGCCCCGCAAACCCCGCACAGGCCTGCGCAATCTTCCTTGCACCGCAGGCCGAGCGGCAGCGCGCTGAGCACGATCTGTTGGGCCAGATCGGCCACGTCGAGACGCTGCCCCGTCAAGACGTTGCTGTCGCCGAAGGGATCTTCTTCGCGGCCGTGCGTCGGGTCGAGGCGCTCGTCGACGTCGACGTGAACCCGCAGGTCCACGGCTTCGAGGCAGGCGTCGCAGCTGCCGCGCACCCGCGCGTCGACGCTTCCCTCGATGGCGAGCATACCATCGGCCTGGCGCAGTTCCAGCGCGATTCGGACCGGCTCCGGAAACGCGAGTCCCTCGAACGGCTCGATCGGCACCTCGTCGTCGATCGCCATGAGCTGGCGACCCCCGCCGAGCAGCCCGCTGATGTCGACTCTGTGCGAACGATCCATAGAAGAGTTGCCGTCGCAGCACGAAGCCCCACCCAACCAGGCAGGGCCCGCTACGACCTAGCCATTCTAAAACCCGCGCTGCTGCCTTGTCAAACGCATCACGCGGGGGATGGAGCGGTTGTCATGAGCATCGATCCAATCGCTTCCCGGCTTGCGGAAAACGGCGTTGCCTACGCTCCCCAGATCGCCCGGGCCGCCCGGCAAAACGGCCTCGATCCAAACCTGCTGGCCGCCGTTGCCGCCCAAGAGACGGGAGGGCCCGGCGCGAACTCCGGGCGCAACGTCGTCGGCGACGGCGGCCACGGCCGCGGGGTCTTCCAAATCGACGATCGTTGGCACCCGTTCGCCGCGACCCCCGCGGCGATGGACCCGGGCAGCAACGCGGATTATGCCGCCGGAATGCTCTCGGGGCTCCTCAAGCGCTACGGCGGCAACGTCCGCGAGGCGCTCTCCGCCTACAAGGGTGACAAGGGTGACAAGGGTGACATGGGTGACATGGGTGACATGGGGGCGCTAGACTAGAGAGATCCATTTCTTGGTGATCTCGTCTTCTGTTTTGCGCACGCTTGCGACACGACAAAACGCAAGTCGGCCGCGGCTGGATGGGTCGGCACAAAGTCCGCCAAATGCTGGGCTTTCCGCAAGCACGGCGCCAAAAGCGGCGAGCTCCTGTTGCAGCTCAACGGTGGCCTTGGGCCATAGGTCGGGGAGGTCTTCAAGAAGTTCTGCGAGCGAGCGCTCGTTTGGCGACGCTCGGAGTCCTGAGCGTGGGCCACGTGCCGAGGTGAGGGTCCCTCAGAGCTTGTCGAAGGGTGTCGAAGGGCTGAGCAACGCGTAGTGGGCCGTGCCCTCACCCGAAGCCGACGCGCGGATCTGCGAGCCAACGCACTCGACCTTCATCGCATTGTTGGTGGGAACGAACGAAAGGTGGCCTCGCGATCGCGAAGCCATGCATGAGGCGCGGCGCCTATTTCGGCGCTAGGCTAACTGTCGCCCCGAACGCGCCGGCAAGAGCAATCCTTGTAATGGGAGAGCCGCCGGCGGGGTAGCGGTAGAGCACGACGCACCCCTTCTGGCTCTGGCCGCACGATCGCGCTGAATCCGGGGCAATCAGTCTCCCGCCCTGGATCCAAAATTGCTCCACCGTCTCCGAGCCGCCCAGCGTTGTCGAGCCAACCTTCGTCCCGTTGCTTCCGCTGACGTCGAACTGATAGATCACCGATGGTGAAACGCCCGTATCCCCAATGGCCAGGTGGGAACCGTCCCATTGCACTCCACCCGCCGCTTTAATGCTTTGCGACAGCGTGACGGTTGTGAACGCGTTGCCGCCAGTGGGAAGCTCGGTGAGCGCAAAGCCACCACTAGAAGTCGTGCCATCGACGAAGAAATCGCCCTGATTATCGTAGCCGCAGAAGCTTGCATGCGAGAGGGCCGGATCTGCGTAGCTCTTACCGGTTTTCCAGCCGCCTCCCTTGGCTTTATATGTATAAATCGTGACATAAGCGGCGTTGTAGCCGCCGATGACTGCGAGTTTGCCCGTGGTCGGGCTGGAGGAGCAACCGATTTCGTAGCCATATTGGTTACTGAGGCTCGCGATTGGTGAGGCGCCGCCATGCGCAAACTCGTATACTCCGCCAAAGAGGCCGAAAAACGGCACGAAGATATCGCCCGCCTGGTCGGCGCATAAGCCCTGAGCGCCTTCGAAGCTCGCCAAGCTGCCGACCGGCTTGCCTCCTGGATACGTGTACACGAGGACGACCCCGATGTTACTCGCTCCGTTGGAAACATAGAGTAAATTACGCCCGACCCCGCGGGACGCCATCCACGAAACGAGAGCCGGCGCGGTAGCCGGCACAACGCTCTGAGCGTGCGGTCCTCCGCACCCTGCAAGCATCGCCGCCGCGGCGCAGCTCGTTAGCGCGCAGCCGCCTAAACGTAAAACCACCATTACTAATCCTCTCGCAGTCAAGAATGGACCGGCGATCCTAACCATTTCGGCGCGGTCTACAAAGCTGCCTCGGCTGCCGGAAAAAGCAAACACGACCCCGCGATCGCGAAGCCGTGCAACAGGCGGTGCGGTGGAAGGCTACGGCGTGACGCTAGTGCGGTGCGACGCTGATGGTTAGGCCCGGAAGTGTTCCCGCGTCAGTCACTTTAACGCCGCGGACAGGCGTGCCACCCTGTGGGTAGGACCACAGGCCGACGCGGCCATAACCTCGATAGTTGTAGATGCCGGCTGCGTACTTTCCCGCAATCCAGTACGGACTACGGTTGAAGTTCTTCGGGCTGTTCAATCGCGTCGTGGCGATCACGGCCGCGTGCGCTCCTGAGAATTTCAACTGGTATACCGAGATGGGCCCACTTTCCCCCCGTTCATCGTTCGCTGGAAACGATGATACCGTCATGTGCCTGCCATTCCATCTGACGGATGGATTAAAATACATGCCGGCATAGACTGGAGTCTCGAGATCGATCGCTTTTATTGAACTGCTGCCGGTTGCTAAGCGAGCCAGTCCGTATTCTTCCGCTCGGACGCTATAAACTGAGAGATAGAGGTTCCCCTTGTCATCATAACTGCATCCGTTCATCGAGAACGTTGAACTGTAGAAGACCTTCGGAGTTCCTTTCGCGCCGATATAGATCGCGAGCGAGCCATAATTGGCGTGCGGATTATTCAGGTTGGGACCAACGACGGCTAGATTTCCGGTTGTCTGATCGACGGAACAGTTGTAGACGGGGCCCGGAGCATCAAGCGTGGCGATGGGGCTGGTGCCTCCGTGTGCGTACTCGTAGATTGTACCCGATCCGTAGGAGCCGTCCGGCCATGAACCGATGAACACGTCGCTCGCAGAGTCAACGCACTGGCCACCCACGGCGTGGAGAAAGCCAGTTAGCGTTCCAACTAGCTTCTCATTTGGAAGCTCGTAAACGTTAACCGACGCGTTGGGTTCGTTATCGGTCGAGACATAAAGTAAGTCGTGAGTCTTCGCTTCCGGCAGCATCCATGACGTACCACGATCGCCGTGCGCCGCGGGAGTCCACGCTTGCGGCATCGCGCCAGGCGCGCCTGTCGGCAGCTGCGAGCCGCCGCATGACGCTAACAATGCTCCCGCTACGCAGCTAGTTAACCCGTATCGCATCAGCCCAACTTTTTTCAATTCTCTATGCTCTTCTGCTCCGCGAACGCCAGTGTGCCCTTTCGTCGTTTCGGCTTTGCTTCGGACAAACCCCGGCCACTATGAAGCGCAGCGGCCGGTTGGATTTTCGGCTACCGAATCTTCACCTTGCGCGTGAGCTAAGCGCATGGCGATATCCGAAGGGCAAGGAGCGGCTAGAGAGTTTCGATTTCGGTGAATACAAGCTGACCGTTAATCTCCAGGGCCAAGCCTTGAGCATTGTAGATTAGTACAGCAGCGTGGGCACGTCGAAGGGCCTGAGCGCGTCGAGGGCGCGTGATCCTGGGCGCGTCCAAGGGCACGTCGTCCTGAGCGCGTCCAAGGGCACTTCGTCCTGAGCGCGTCCAAGGGCACGTCGTCCTGAGCGCGTCGAACGGTGACTAGAGGACCCTTGCGCCGGATGCTATACTCTCACTTTGTCTCGGGCCGTTAGCTCAGCTGGTTAGAGCGCATGCTTGATAAGCATGAGGTCCCAGGTTCGATCCCTGGACGGCCCACCATCGAGCGTTTTGGCGCGGGGTTACGGGCTGTCGGCAACTCGCCGCTGGGAAAACAAGCGAGCTGCCGTGTGCCGGACACATCCCGAGAGGTTATTTCTTCGCAGCCACCACGCCGAGGGGTTCGTCGAAACTCCCCGTAAAGACCGCGAGCTGCGAACCGCCGGCCGGATATTTGAAGACCGAGCCGTTGTCGTTACCTGCGTCCCCGCAGTAGACGACGCCCGTCGCAATCCAGGTCTGCGCGCAGTCGCTGGAACCCGAGAAGGATACGGTGCCCTTCAGCGTCGCCGTCGTTCCACCGATCGAGTACTGGTACAGGTTGTTTGCTTCCTGATCGAAGACGGTCATGTACTTGCCGTCCCACTGCACGGAGCCGGGAAACGAGATCGTGTTGGTCGTCACGATCGTTTTGGCCGTCTTGCTGCCCTTCGGGAGCTCGTCGAGCTGAAAGGCACCGCTGCCGGTAAAGCCGTCGAAGAAGAGATTCCCTTTGTTGTCGTAGCCGTCGAAGAACTCTTCGGCCAACGGCGTCTTTATGAACTTGCCGGCGCCCTTCGCGCCCTTGTAGAGGACGATGTCGCCCTCAGACGGCCCGTCCAAGATCCCGACGGCAAGGTCGCCGCTGGTATTCATGGCGCAGCTCGAAGGCATGCTGCCGTCGGAAACAGAGAGCGTCTTTAAGGGCTTCTGGGGGACCTGGTACTCCGTTATCTGGTTAAAGGCGGCAACGATCCAGAAGATTTTCTTGCCGTAGCCGTAGAGAACGTTCGTACACCCCTGGCCGCCGACGTCATTGATCGTACCGATTTGATTAGTGTTCTTCGGATAGTTGAAGATGCTGGCGAAGCTGCCGTAAAAGTTGATGACGTACTCGAAGTACTTCGACTTCTTCTTCGCCGCTTGGTCGGGAACGATCGCCGGGAAACGCTGCATTGCACCCCGATTCGGGTGCGCTGCCGTCACCAGCCGGCCGTTCACGGAGGCCGTTCGGCCGATGTGTGCGCCACTGAGCGCGGCACTTGACGGCGCGACCGACGAGCCGCCGCCGCACGCCGCGCATATCGCAAGCGCACCAACGGCGCCGGCGTATTTCATGAAACTGGTCGTGTTCATTTTAGGTTGCTCCCTTACAAGTAGAAACGATCGCTGGCTACGCTTCTTTATCGGAGTGGTGCCGCCGACCTTGCAACTTCATTTGCGCGAGGGTCGCGATTCCGCTTACTCTTCGTCGGGAATCCGTGGATCGGCGGCTTGGTGCAGAAAGAACGACTCGCCGTGCGGCGCTTGAATCGGAACGAACTTGCGCGGCATTTGCGTGAAATCGAAGCAGTCCCCGGCCGGCGAACTCGCGCGCGTATCCGACGCGGCGAGCTGCTGCAAAGCAAAAACGTCCTCGGTGAAGCGCAGGACGCTGGCCGTTTCATACTGCACGTGGGAAACGTAGTTCTGCTTGGCATACGGCGAGATCACGATCAGCGGCACGCGAAATCCAAGCCCGTCGTAGTCCCTAAAAGGAGGCGGCACCGGATCGTACCACCCGCCCCAATCGTCCCACTGCACGAAAATCGCGGTCGTACTCCAAAACTTGCTCTCGCCCACGGCATTGACGACCGATGACACCCACGACGGGCCGAAGCCGCCGCCGCACAACGGGTGATCGGAGTCGGGGCAGAGCGGCGTTATCCACGTCATGCTCGCAAGCTTTCCGCTTCGCACGTCGCTCAAGAACTTCTTTTGCGGCGTGAGGATGTTGGTCTTCCAATCGGGGCCGTGGAAAATGTGGCGCACCGCCTGGTATCCGGACCAATACCCGCTGAGCGGCTTCCGATAGCGGCACGTGTAGAACCGCCACGTCAGCCCGGCTTTGTCCAACTCGTCGCCAAGCGTCGTATAGTCGAAGCAAGGCCGCTGCACCCCGCTATACTTGCGTTGTGAGTTGATGGTCTCGACCTTCTCGGATTTTGGACCGCCGCAGCCCCAAAGCGAGGCCATCGGCACGTCGACGCTCGAGTCGGCCTGCGCCGCGATAATGTATTGATGCGCGACGAAACTCTCATCGAGTTGTGAGGCAAACATCTTATCGGCCAGCGCCCACTCGTGTGCCATAGCCCAATATGGCTTCGTCTCGGAGCGCGGCACGTAGGCGTATTGGCCGTCGAGAGATCCGTACTCGCGCTCGAGGTCGAATCCGTCCATGCGGCACTTCGTCCCGGGAAGCTCTCCCTTACCATCGCACGCGCTGAACATCGCGAACGCCGAATGGTCGATCTCATAGACCGTCGTAAGGGGGACCGGGTGCAACGTAATCGTGTCTCCGTGTGAGTCCTTGCCCGTTGTCGACGTTCTCGCGCCCGGGTACCCTTCGAACAAGTCGTTGAAGCTGCGATTCTCCTGTACGATCCACACGACGTGGCGTATTTTTCCGGTAGCGTTCGCCGCTTGAACGAAATCAGTGCTTCGCGCGGAGGGAAGCGCCGGGAAAGCGGCGTTCGACGAACACGCCGCCCACGCAAGGGACGCAGCCAAAGCCGCAAGCCGAACCACGGGCCGCACCTCCCGGAGATGCCGCGCCTTGAGATGCCTTCCTCCAACAGCGCAGCTCGGAGCCCGTCGCTATCAGAAAAGACGGGGAGGCAAGGGAGCGAGGAGCAGGTCAGCAGAGCAACCGCTCCTGAATAGGAACCTCCCCAGACGGACCCTCACATTTTGCATAATAAGGAGCTTCTGTGATTCGATCGTTAAAAATTTTTGCGCCGATCGCTGCGGCGCTCGCAGTTTCCGCCTGTAGCGCGGGCGGAACGTCGAACGTGCCGGCAACATCCGGCGGTTCGCAAGCCGCTACCCTCGTCAACAAAGTCGCCCCACAGTGGCAGCGGATGCACCTCGCGAAGGCGACCTGCCCGCAAGTCGCCGGGAAACCGACGTGCTTGGCGCTCGAGGTTCTCCACAACGGTATTTCGCCGGCCTGCTCGCCGTCGTCAACCTGCGGATTCACCGCTCAACAACTCGAGTCTGCCTACAAGCTCACGAAACAGCTCAAGAACGGAGCCGGCACCAAGATCGCGGTGATCGAGGCCGGCGATCTCGCCAACGCCGCGACCGACTTCGCGACGTATCGCAGCACCTTTGGGCTGCCCGCCGGTACCCTAATGAAGTACAACGAGAACGGCCAGCAGAGCAACTATCCTCCCAGTTGCGAAAACTACGACTGGTGCGTTGAATCGGCCCTGGATATCGAGATGATCTCCGCCTCTTGCCCGAAGTGCACCGTTATGCTGATGGAGGCCAATGACGGCATCAGCGATTTCGAACAGGCGGAAAAAGAAGCGGTCACGCTCGGTGCGACCATTCTCAGCAACAGCTGGATCTGCTACGGCAGCTGGAATTGTGGCGATTCGAGCTTCACCAACTTCTTCAACTCGCCCGGCATCACGTATCTCGCGTCCTCGGGTGACGAGGCCTACAACGAGATCGGCGGCCCGTCGGTGCTCGACAGCGTGATCGCCGTCGGAGGTACGCAGCTCGAAGTGAGCGGTAACAAGTTTACCGAAAGCGTCTGGAACGACGCCGGCGCCGGCTGCGCCAGCTCGAGCATCGTCGGAAGCCCAGGCGTCTCCAAGCCCTCGTGGCAGCACGACCCAAGCTGCACCAGCCGGACCGATTCCGATATCTCCTCGGAGTCGGGATGCAGCCCCGGCGTCGCAGTCTACATTAGCGAGTACAGCACCTGGACGCCGGTTTGCGGAACCAGCGTCGCTTCGCCGTTCACCGCCGGCATCGTCGCGCTCAAGGGCAACAGCGCCAAGCTCAATGCCGGCGAGAGCTTCTGGCAGCTCAAGAAGAGGGCGCTCAAAAAGGACCTTCACAAGATCACCAGCGGCTCGGACGGCAGCTGCAGCGGAAGCTATCTCTGCATGGCCGGCACCAACCAGTTCGGACAGTACTCGGGTCCGGGCGGCTGGGGAACCCCCAAGACCGACAGAGCCTACTAAATCCGGTTTTAAGCCAAGGCTAGAACGGGGTGGGCGCGCACGCGTCCGCCCCGTTTTCTACCGGTCGTCGTCCGCGGGCTCATCGCTGATCGGAAGCCGTTCGAAATACTCCGCAGAAAGTTTCGTCCGGATTGGTATGAAGTCCATTGGCCTCGAGGCGAACTTAAAGCAATCGGCGATGCTCGCTGCCCTTACGTCGGTGGTTCCCAGGCTGCCGAGCGCAAACGTCTCCTCAACGAACTTCAGTATGCTGCCAAACTCGTACTGCGTGT
>DASXFZ010000025.1 GCA_036489315.1 Candidatus Cybelea sp. | reverse complement strand
CGTTGCCGGTATCGCCGGAGAGCTGGAAGACGAGCGTATTGGGATGCTGCGGATAGTGTTTAAGGAACGTCGATCCCTTCACGACGTCGGAGAGCTTCATGCGATACGGCGGCTGGTTCCATGGCTTGGGAAGCGGGCGGCGATGCTGATTGCGATACGCCGTTGATTCTTTCTGCTTGAGCACGAGCTCGTCGCCCGGCGACGGGCGCGCTCGACCGAAAACGCGTGACATGAATGCACCTTTCTTCTTTGCGCTCGGCTTTGAGTGGCGTGGGCGGCACTCCTTCGTCAAACGAGCCAGGCCGCCTTAAAGGCACTTGAAGTAGGGATGCTGACGGTGTGGCGCGCATGAGGCGCTGGTGGCGAGCCAACTTCGATTCGGCGTAGCGACGGCCGACCATCAGTGCGAGGCCTACGACGGACACGACGACATTCGTGACGTTTGGGAGCGCGTGCGCGGCCTCGTTGGGCGTGGGAAAGCGACCGATTTTTGGAACCGCTATCGCGAGGATATCGAGCTCGCGCGCGGCATGGGCTGCACCATCTTTCGGCTCTCACTCTCGTGGGCGCGGCTCGAGCCCGACCCAGGCGCCTGGGACGACGCGGCCTTCGCGCACTATCGTGACGTGCTGCAGACGATCCGTGAGAGCGGGATGTCCGCGATGGTCACGCTCGTGCACAACACGTGGCCGCTTCACGTGCAGGCCGCGGGCGACGGTGCGGGGCCACTCGACGCGGGCTTTCCCGACCGCGTTGCCGCGTTCGCCGGCGAAGTAGCCCGGCGCCTGGGCGATGGCATCGAGTATTACGTGACGCTCAATGAACCCGATCAGCTCGTCTACGGGTGGATCAAGGGCTTTTGGATGCGGGCCTACCCCATGCCCCCGGGGCAGCCTCCGTACCAGAGCGGCGACGCGCAGATGGACGACGTGCTCACCGTTATCCCGAATTTGTTTCGAGCGCACGCCAGGGCTCGCGATGCGATTAAGCGCGCCCAGCCCGACGCGCGCGTCGGCACCAACCCGCTCGTTCTCGGCCTCCCGCGGTGGCTCCAGCGTTTGATCGATCGCAACGCTACACACCTGCAGTCACCGCAGGCGGCGAAGCGTCAGGTAGCCCGATTTGCTACGGCTGCAATGGTGGAGGACGGTCGCGTCGACTGCTCGATCGCCCAACTTACGCTGACGCTCGAGCGCGGCGAGCACGCTTTTTTTTCGGAGCCCTACTATCGCACGTATTTTGCCGTGCTCCACCCCAGCGGCTCGGCGGCGCCGGCAAGCGTGGACTGGCGAGGGCGCGTTATGGTCGTCGCGCAGACTCTTCCGGCGATTAAAGTCGGCGGCCCCTTTCCGGCTGCGACGGTCACGTACGCAACTACGATATCCGAGGCGGTCGAAGCCTTGCGGCAGGGCCAGGTCGACGCGGTCTTCGACGACGAGGCGATGCTGCGGCAGTATAGCGGCAGCACGCTTACATTAGCGCGACTCGAGGGGCCGCCGCAGTATTTCGCGGTCGCAATGGCGCTCGGCAGCCGGACGCTGCTCAACATCGCTGACCATGCGATCCGCGAGCTGCGGCGCGGGCACTCCGAGATTCCTAACGCCTTCAATCGCAAGACGGTCGCGAACATCGGACGGAAAGACGAAGCGCGGGGCGATGCGAACCGCCCTGTTCCCGATATGGACCGGGCGATCGCGCGCATCCGCAAGAGGGGCGTTTTACGCGTGGGCATACAGCCCGGCGTCACTGGATTGTGCACGCTCGATGGCGACCGGTACGAAGGGTTGGAGCCCTCCGTCGCACGGAAAATGGCCCTACTGATCTTCGGCGATGGCGAGCGCGTGAAGTTCGTTCCGCTTCGCGGCGAACACCGCCTCAATGCGACCCGATCCTCGTGGCTGCATGCACTATTCTCGTTGCGTAAGGGGCTGGCGATCTTCACGACTCTGCTCGGTACGAACTGGTGGAATTTAGGGCTGGCGGGAAAACTGCCCAGCTTCCTCTGTCCGCGAGAGTGCGTCGGTTCCCTTGACTACGTCGGTCTCGATTATTACTGGGGCGTGCCGTCGTTTTGGCCGTCGCAGTTGCATCGTCTGAGCAGCGCCTCAGACTTCGATTATGCAAACGCGCCTGCTTGGCCCGACGCACTCGACCTCATCATCGCCGAAGCGGAGCGTGACTTTCCCGGCAAGCCGATCGTCATCGTCGAGAACGGCTGCGTGGCGCGCGTGCCGGGATTCTCGCGGGCCGATTATCTCGTGGCACACGTCAAGCAGGTCCGCAAGGCCGTCGCACGCGGCGCGCCGGTCGACGCCTACCTGTGCTGGAGCATCACCTCGAACCGGGAGTGGGGCCTGACCTTCGACGACGGCAGCGATTTCGGGCTCTACCACGTCGATCTCGACCACGATCCCGGCCTCAAACGCCTGCCGACGGACTCGAGCCGCACCTATGCCACGCTGATCGCGCAGTAGCCGGACGTCTGCGGACGCACCCGCTGTTACCCTCCATTCATACAACTGCCACCGCCGCACCCGCGGCACATTAGAATGGAGAAAACCCGTGCTCAGCAAATCGCTCATCGCTCTTACCGCTTCGGCGATCCTCGGAAGCACCGCCATGGGGCTCGCACGCCCCGTTGCACCGCCCCGCGTCTTCGGACCGGCCCAAACGTTCGTTCAACCCGACCACAAGAAAAAGACGGCCATCAAAGCCGGCATCGTGAACTCGAGCGGATCGATCGTCTCCGGCACCGGATACGCGGTCAGTCACGACGGCACCGGCGAATACACGCTCTCCGTCCCGGCCGGCTTCTTTGACAACTGCCCCGCGATCGTCGTAACGACGTCCGGTCTCAACGGGCACCTCGCCATTCCCAACGTATACGACTACATTACGTGCGGCAACAACGGCGCGGTCAAGGCGCAGATCCGTCTGTACGAGCGCAGCGGCGGCTCGCTGCAAGATAACGCGTTCCACTTCGCCATGATCGACACGTAATCGACGATCGCTCACCGCAGGGCTCGCTTCATCCGGCGGGCCCTTTAATTTCTCTATAACGATCGGAGGAGCAGCGTGCGCATCGACCCGGAGACTGAGCGTGAAGACCATCGCTTCGTGTTGCGCTTCTGGCGCGAACCATCGGCATCCGAGAGCGGGTGGCGGGGAAGCGTCTACGAGGTATCGAGCGCGCTCGGAATCGCCTCGGGGAAGCTGCGCGACTTATGGGATTTCATCGCCTTGCGCCTGGGAAACGCTGCGCAAACGCAGCTTCCCCGGGAAACGCGAGACGACGAATAGAAGTCGCCCCGACGAGCAAGACTGTGCAGTCGACGCAACGCCGGACGCTCGAAGTTCGGCTGTTGGGGCAAGTGGCGATCACGGTCGACGGCGAGCCGTTTCGACTAGCGACGCCGCGCAAGACGCTGCAGCTTCTGGCCTACCTCGTCATGCACCGCACGGCGGCCGTCTCGCGCGACTACGCGGCGTTTCTGATTTGGCCCGACGAGGAGGAAGGGGTCGCGCGATCCCGCCTACGCTCGACGATCAGCGATCTTCTGCGCGTCTTGCCGCAGCCGGGAAGCGATTTCGTCGGCACCAACGCCGAAGAGGTGTGGTGGAACGCAGAGGTCGACCTATGGCTCGACGTCGACGCCTTCACTGCGGCGGCAAACGACCCGCGGCGTCTCGAGGAGGCCGTCGCGCTCTATCGCGGTGATCTGCTGCCGGAGCTGTACGACGAGTGGCTATACGGTTTTCGCGAGCGTTTCCGCAACGTCTATCTCACCACGCTTACGCAGCTCGTTTCGGCGTTACGCAAAAGCGGCGACCTCGCACGCGCAATCGAGGTCGCGCGGAAAATCCTCGAGGCCGACCCCTGGCGTGAGGATATCGTTCGGCGAATCATTGCCTTACGCTACGAGTCGGGCGACGCCGCGGGCGCGATTAGCGAGTACCGTGCATTCGGATCGCGGCTGCGCGAAGAGATGGGCGTCGACCCGATGCCCGAGACGGTCGCACTGGCGGAGCGCGTCGTGCAGGGAGACATCGCCGGCGAGGACGGCGGCGAAGCGCACGCCGCGGCGCGCGCGCCGGATCGCCATCGTCTGCTGCCGTTCGTCGGGCGCGAACGTGAGATCGAACGCCTCAACGAGGCCTGGAGCCGCGCGAAAATGCAGCGCGGCGGCATCGTTTTCATCGGCGGCGAGCCGGGCATCGGCAAATCCCGACTGGTGCGCGAGTTCATGGCAACGGTCGAAGAGTCGGGGGGCCGCGCGCTCTACGGCGCCACGGGCTTCCCCGAGGCATTTCCCTACCAGTGCTTGGTCGACGCGTTGCGCGAGCAGCTCCCGCTCGTCGCGGCCACCGACATCGGTCCGACGTGGTTCTCGGCCCTGGCGAGCGTACTGCCCGAGCTCGCACTACGAGTCGGGCCGCTTCCGGAGCTTCCGACGATCCGTTTCGGCGATCAGCGGCGGCGCCTTTTCGAGGGGCTTGGGCGGGCCTTCGCCGCGCTCGCACGGCCGCGGCCGCTGCTCGTCGTGCTCGAAGATCTCCACTGGGCGAATCAGATCACCTTCGACGCGCTCGCGTTTTTGCTGCAGCGCCTCTCGGGCGCGCGCATCCTGTTGCTCGCGACGTTTCGCGACAACGAGGCGCTCGCGCGCCATCCGCTGAGGCGCCTCGCGCGCGAGGCCACGCTCGAAGGAAGCGCGGTTTCACTCTCGATATCGCCGTTTGACGGCGAGGTCGTCGAGCGAATCGTCCGGATTTCGGGGACTCCGTGGGGCGAGCGCGTCGCGGCGTTTGCGGCGACGCTGCACCGGCGCTCGAACGGCAATCCGCTCTTTCTCACGCAACTGCTCGAGGCGCCGTCGGCGGAGGAAGCCGTGCCGGCAACCGTCGCATCCCTGGTCGAGTCGCGCGTCGGCGCGCTCTCCGCGCAAACGCAGACCGTCGCAGAGGTGGCGGCGCTAGCCGGCCAGCGTTTCTCCGCCGAACTCGTGCGGGACGTTACCGGCTACGGAGATGCAATCGTGGAGCGCGCCCTCGACGAACTGCTCGATCGCCGCCTCGTACAGGAAACGGCTGGACGCGGCATGCTGCCGTATGCGTTCGGCCACCAGCTCGTGCAAGAGGCGATCGCCGCGATGGCTGAACCGGCGCGTCTGCGCGAGCGAAGCCGGCGTCTGGCGCGGGCGCTGCGTGAGCTGTATCCCGAACGGAATCGTGAGTTTGCGTCGCAGATCGCAGGGCTGCTCGAAGCAGCGGAGTCGTTCGACGAAGCGGCGGCCGAATACGCGGTTGCGGCGGCGTACGCGCTCGATCTCGGCGCGCCGGAAGATGCGCGACGGCAGGTCGATCGCGGACTCGGCCTCGCGAGCGATCGCGCGACGCTCGCAAAATTGTGGCTGGAGCGACAGCGCATCGACGAACGCGCGAGCAACGTGGCCGAAGAACGTGCCGACCTCGAGGCGCTGACGGCAATCGCCGAGCAGTTTGACGATGAAGAGCTCCGCTGCCGGGTACTGTTTCGGCGATCGCGGCTGGCGTTCAACGATTACACCGGTCGGGACGAGGTGTACGAGCCGCTCGCCGCGCTGCGCCGGCGCGCAGCGCGCAGCGGCAGCGTTCGCTGGCAGGCTGAAGCGGATCTTCTCGAGAGTATGTTTTATCCGCTCGGACTTCCAGCCAGCCAAGGCGTGGCGCTCGCCCAACGCGCGCTCGACGGCTACCGAAAGAGCGGCGATACTACCGGCGTTGCTAAGGCGCTCGCGGAGATGGTGCATCTGACGCTGATCTGCGGCAACGCCGAAGAGGCACAGCGCATCGGGCTCGAGGCCCTCGAGATGGCCGAACAGCTTGGAGACTATGCGATTTGCGAACGCGCGATTTCCCAGCTGCACGCCAACGCGATGGATCTTCTCGATCTCGAGGCCGCGACGAAGTGGGCCGAGCGCTGGGTCGGCCTTACGGTGCAGGCCGGCGATCGCCGTTGCGAGGCCGATGCACTTGGGCAGAGCACGTGGCCGCTTCAGTGGCAGCCGAACTTTCTCGAGGCGCTGCCGATCATGGAGCGCGCGGCGCAGATCTGTGAAGAGTGCGGGTTAATGCCGGCACTGATGGTCGTGGAGATGAACGCCGCCGAGTTCTACGTGAAGCTCGGCGCGTTCGAGATCGCAATTTCAAAGATCGAGCGGGCGGCCCGCGCCTACGCGGGCGTCGCGCCGGTTTTTACCGAGAAAGCGCGCAGCAATCTCATCATCCCGTTCACGCACAGCGGCCGCGCCGCCGAAGCGGTGACGTTAGGGCGCGAAGGCCTCAGCGCGACGCAGCAGTCGGAGAACGTGTTCGGGCACGAGGAGCGTTTGGGCAATCTCGCCGAGGCGGAGTACGTGACCGGCGATCTGCGCGCCGCAATCGAGCGTCTCGAAGGCGCCGCGAAACTCCGGCAAGCGACGTCGCCCGCGCAAGCGGCAGCGCGATACGGGGCCCTCTTGGCGGCGTTCTACGCGCAGAGCGGCGATTTCGTTTCGGCGCGCGCGCATGCGATGACGGTTCCGACGATCGAGCCCGGACGTTCGGTGGGGCTGTTGTGGCCGCAACGCTCGGCATGGTGCGCAGCGTTTGCATACCACGCGTGCGGAGAAGGGGCCGCCGCGCGCGACTGGCTCGGTCGCGCGTATGCGCTCTACGAGGAGCACCTGCCGCATCTCGACGACGAGCAGCGCAATGTCTTCGCGGGGTTATCGTGGCATCGAGCGATGCGTGCCGCAAAAGCCGGCAGCTGGCCGTCGGAAGTTTGGCCGGTTTAAGATCCAAATCCACGGCCCCACTGCGGGCTACGCCGATGACGGCAGCCCGCGCGCAAGAATGTGGTCAACTGACCACATCTTTGTGGTCGGTGGAGCTCGGCCGGCGCGAGTTGAGCAGGAGGCGGAGCCTCCAGCGGCTTACCAATTGCCGTGATGCGCTACGTCTTTGGCGCCGGTTTCGCGTTGGCGATCTTCGCTTCGGCGGCGGTCGTGCGGGCCGATACGCCGCCGCTACGGCACCTCGTCTATTCCTTCACCTACGAGGTGCGGCAGCATGGCGACGTGTCGAACGATCCCGGTTCGTCCGGAGCGCGCACCTACAACGGGAGACTCGACGATCAGGGGACGATGACGGTCGACGTGCTGCGCGAGGCGCAGGATCGCGGGCTCGTCGTTGTGGTCAGCGAGCAGGGGCAGGGCTCGCGCCGCGCCGACCCGGCCACCTGCGCCGTCTACGGAAATACGACGGTAGTCTGCGAACCGAAGAAAATCGTCAACGCCGAAGAGCTGACGCTTCTGCGGTTTCTCGGTGCGAATTTCTTCGATCCCAATGGGCTCGACGACAAGCAGAGCTGGTCGGTTTCCGATAAAAAAGGCGGAACGACGATGACGGCAACGTACACCGTCACGAGCAATAACAACGGGGTAATGAAGATCAGCGAGACGCGGCACGTCGATAGCACGGCGCAGGGTTCGATCACGGTCGATACGCAAACTAAGATCGACTACGATTTCAACCGGCTGCTGCCGACGGCGATCGACGAGTACGCCACCGAAGACCAGCATAGCGGCGTCATCGGCGTTTCGCAGAGCACCTATCAGACGACGTATACACTGCTGACCGATTCGATGGCCAAAAAGGCCGGCCCCTAACTCCTTTCGGAACTATCGCGCGCCGTAGGTGAACGGGCCGCCGTTCGCGTTGCCGGCGCTCGTCGCTACCGTCACGGTTGCCGGCCCGAGCCCGCCAGGCGGCGTCGTTACCAAGATCTCGACGTCGGAGTTGACGCGGACGGCCGGTGCCGCGATCCCGCCAAACGTAACGCCGGTCGTCCCCGAAAGGCCGCTGCCGCTGATCGTTACCTCATCGCCGCCTAAAATGTGACCGGATGCCGGCTTGATGCCCGTGACGGCCGGCGGCGCCGCGGCTGCTCCGGCGCCTCCCGACGGCGTCAGGATGACGTCGGAGACGCGTTTGATGAGTTCGCGGAAGACGGCTTCGCGATAGCCAACGACAAACGCAATTAGGTAGTAGAGCAGATTCGTTGGAGCGGTAACGGCCTGCGTGGGACTCGCGCCGCCCGGCGGACCCGGCACAGAGCCAACCGCTAAAATTCCGGCTTGAAATGTCAGCCAGGCGATAATCGCGAGACTGATGCCGATCAGCGGCCGCGTGAAGTGCCAGAGCGCCCAGGTCGGATCCCAGTCGTTGCGATGATCGAAGACGCCCGAAAGCGAGATAATCACCGCACCGAGCGCGCCGAACCACGGCACCCCCACCGGAAGCGAACCGAACGACGCCGGCAGGCTGACGTGCAGCGCCGGCCCCAACGGCGGAAAATACAGCAGCGCCAGCGCGAAGAGCACCAGCAGGTAAAATATCTCGACGCATGCGACGAAGGCGCGCCGCTCGTAACGTGCCGTCATAGTGGGCGTTTGGACGAAACGCAACGAATCACCTCGACGTGAATCCTGAAGTGCCGCGAGCGCGCATCGCCGATATCATTCGCGCCAGCGGCAAGATGGGCGCCGATCAGGCCGGCGCCTCACCAGAGCAGCTCGCCGCGCTCTCAGCAGCGCTCGGCGGCGCTTCCGCGGCGACGATTCAAGTCTCCGAAGCGCTCTCCGACGAACTCGCGAAGCGCTTTCCGAAATTCGCGTCGAGCAGCTCGGTCGAGCGCGACTTCGCTATCCCTTACGAGACGGCCGGCCGGGCGTTGATTCTCGCCCTGCAAGCGTGCGGAATCAATCTCACTGCGGCCTTCGATACGGAGAGCGGCGCGGCGCTGGAAGTCAAAAAGCCGATGGCACTGCTCGCGCCGGCATTTACGCTGACGATTACCCTAGCAGACCGTGGCAACGTTACGCACGTGAGCGGCCAGGCGGAGCACACGGGACTCGACTGGGGTCAGAACGCAAAACTGCTGAACCAACTCTTCGACGCAACCAACGAGTACGTGGCGCGCTTCAAAGCGTAGTCCGCTGGTTTACGACAGTCTCTGAATGAAGCTAATCGCGCCGACGCCAAGGGCCGTTACCCCGTTGATCGCAAACGGATAGTTATTCGCAGTCGCGGC
>DASXFZ010000024.1 GCA_036489315.1 Candidatus Cybelea sp. | reverse complement strand
CGACACTGCGCACCGCTATGCATGACGCGCTCGACGACGGCGCGCTCACCGTCCTACCTTTTGCGAAGCGCATGAGCCCAAAGAAGGGCCGCGCCGAGATCTCCGCGCTCGACGAGACGCAGGCAGTGGCACTGCTGACCTACCTCGACGGAACGCTGCTCGGGCCCGTTACTCGGCTTGCGATTTACACTGGAATGCGCCGAGGCGAGCTGCTGGGCCTTACTTGGGACGCGGTCGATCTCGGCAACCGCGTGCTACATGTGCGGCAGTCGCTTGAGGTAGTCGGAACCGGCAAGGATCGCGCGGTACGTTTTAAGACGCCTAAGACCGAAAAGAGCCGACGCGACGTCGCACTGACTGCGGGCGCAATCGAGGTTTTGCGTTCACAGCACGCGCAACAGTCGAAGCTGAGGCTTCACCTTAGCGGCCAATTCGGCGATGAGCAACTCGTCTTTCCTGACCCGCGCACCGGCGAGCCGTGGAAGCCCGATACATTTTCGAATGAGTTTTTACGAGCCGTAAAGGCGTCGAGGCTGCCGAAGGTAAGCTTTCACGGGCTGCGTCATTCGTACGCGTCAATCTCGCTTCGCGCCGGCACACCGTTAAAGGTCGTATCGGAGATGCTCGGCCACACGACCACGGCGATCACCGCGGACCTTTACACGCACGTGCTCGGCGATCTCAAAGCGCAGGCCGCGGATCGGCTCGACAAGATCTTCGAAAATGCAGAAAAACTCCGCGTTGTTGGCGCGGAAGAAGGCGTGTGGGCCAAATGTGGGCCAATCAAGAGAGCGCCTTTGAAAAAAGTCAGTAAAATAAGGCAAGATGTGCTAGCGCCAACGGGAATCGAACCCGTCTTTCCGCCTTGAAAGGGCGATGTCCTAACCGATAGACGATGGCGCCGCGGATCTCGCGAGGTTTAGGCTTCGGATATGCGGCAGTTTATCCCACCTGAGCCCGAGAAGGCAACCGTATGGCGCCGAAATATCGGTATGGCGAGTTGACCTGGCCCGAGGTGAAAGAGGCGGCGGCACGTCCGTGCGTCGCCATCGTGCCAATCGCGACGCTGGAAGACCATGGGCCGCATCTTCCGATCGATACCGATCTGCTGCTCTGCGCGAGCGTCTGCGAGCTGGCGGCCTCGCGGGCCGCGGATCGAGTCGTTCTCGTGCCGCCGATCAACCACGGATTCAGTCCACATCACTTGGATTTCCCCGGGGCGATCACCATCGGCGCACATACGCTAATCGACTACGGCGTCGACGTTTGCAAGAGCCTCGCCCATCACGGATTCACGCGAATTCTTATCGTCAACGGCCACGGCAGCAACACGCCCTTCTGCGATGTGATCGCGCGGCTCTCCGTCGTGGAGACCGGCGCGCTGACGGCGGCGGTGAACTACTGGGGCGCGCCGGGCGTCCGCGAGGTCGCCGAATCGTTGCGCGAATCCGACGCGGTCGGCGGCATGAATCACGCGTGCGAGTTCGAGACGTCGCTCTACCTCGCACTGCGCCCCGACTTGGTCGACATGGATAAAGCCGTGCGCGAACTTTCCCATCGGCCCACGAAAAACTACTGGACCGATCTGATCGCCGGCGATGGTCCGCTGGCAATGATGGAACACTGGAGTCAGCTCAGCGAAAGCGGCGTGATGGGCGATCCCACCAAAGCGACGGCAGAAAAAGGAAAACGGCTTCTCGATGCGGCGGCTAACGGCATCGTCGAACTCGTCGACGAGCTGCTCGCGCGCAGCAGCCCGCCCCGCAAAAACCACCACTAGAACGCCGCATTCCACACGCCGTTCCTTTGATAACCATTGATAACGCGCGAAAGCGAAACCATCGGCATCTCGCTGTTGTAGCACCCCTTTGAAACCGATGAGAGCGGACTACACTGTTCGGCTGGCCCTCGTCTTTTTAGGCGCGCTGACACTGCTGTGCGCGCCGGCGCGTGCTGCCGTGCCGGCGAACTTCTCCTTTCCGGTCGCGCGCGCGGCGCATCCGCTCCCGCTCGATCCGGCGCTGGCCGATCCGGCGTGGGTCGCGGGCCAAGTCCCCGAGCAAGGGCCCTGGCAGAACGTAACGACCCGCCAGCCGTCGCGCTATCAAACCACCGTCTATCTCCTGTACGACGACAAGAATCTCTACGTCGGCTTTAAAGCCGAACAAGACGGAGTCCCGATCGCAGCCTCGCAGACGACCAACGACGTCGGCTTCGGGCTCGACGATTTCGTCGGCATCGGCCTCGATACGAGCGGCGGCGGCAGCCAGGCCTACTATTTTGAAACGACGCCCCGCGGCACCCGTTACGAGCAAGCCAATGAAAACGTCCGTTTCCGCCCGCGCTGGAGCGCGGCCGGCAGCACCGGCGTTGGATCGTGGAGCGCGGTGATGATCGTCCCGCTCGACGTCCTGCGCGTGCCGCGCGGCGGCAAGCAAACGTGGCGCCTGCAGTTCGTGCGCGGCATCGCCGCTCGCGCCGAGCACCTCTCGTGGGTCTGGGATTCGATCATGGGCGATTCGGCCAGTGGCACCTGGCCGACGTTTCAAGATACGCGCTTTTGGGCCGGCGGCCAGTTCGATCTCGCCGGTTCGGCGGCCGCGCGCCCGAAACCGCGCGCCGATCTTTACGGATTGGCCAGCATCGGCGGCGACCGCAACCTCTTCCAA
>DASXFZ010000023.1 GCA_036489315.1 Candidatus Cybelea sp. | reverse complement strand
CGCAATCGTCGTCGAGAACGTGGGTTACGGTGCCACCTACGCCGCACCGATCGCCAAAGACGTGATGGAGACGGCGCTGCAAAGCATCGGGAATTCCGGGAGTTGATCGAAGAGCGGATTTTCAATAACCGCTACCGCCTCGATCGCAAGCTCGGTGAGGGCGGAATGGCTACTGTTTACTGCGGCACCGATACGCTGCTCCGCCGCCGGGTCGCCATCAAAGTGCTGCGGGAGCAGTACGCAGCCGACGACGAGTTCGTGCGCCGCTTCTATCAGGAGGCCGAATCGGCCGCGAAGCTCTCCCATCCGAACATCGTCAACACGTTCGACGTCGGGCGGCAGGACGATACCTATTACATCGTCATGGAGTTGGTCGACGGCCCGTCGCTGGCTGAGATCATTGCCGCTGACGGTCGTCTGCCCGAGCCGGTCGCTATCGATTACGCCGCGCAGATCGCCAGCGGCCTCGCCTACGCCCACCGCCAAGGGCTCCTGCATCGCGACATCAAGCCCGCGAATATCTTGGTCACCAAAGACGACGTCGTGAAGCTCTCCGATTTCGGCATCGCGCGCGCCGTCTCACAGCAGACGATGGCGCTGACCAAGCCGGGTTTGGTCATGGGAAGCGTTTATTACATCTCGCCCGAGCAGGCGCAAGAGCACGAAGTCCACGAGACCTCCGATCTCTACAGCCTGGGCATCGTGCTCTATCAGATGCTGACGGGCAGCCTGCCGTTCACGGGCGAATCGCCGGTGACCGTCGCGCTCAAGCACATCGGCGATCCCGTGCCGGTCATCGACACGCACACCACCGAAGTCAGCCCGGCGCTCGCGGCGATCGTCAACCGGCTCCTGCAGAAGAATCCCGAGCGCCGCTTTCAGTCGGCAAGCGAGCTTGCGACCGCGCTGCGCGAGGCACGCGAGCGTCCCAGCATTCCGAGCTTCCGCATTGCCGACGACGCACCCGGGAGACGCTCGCCCTCGCGCGGCTCGTTGCCGCCGCGGCGGTCGCCGATGCCCGACCGCCGGGACCTCGAGGAATTCGAGGCTCCCGCATCGGGCCGACGGGCGTGGATCGCGGCGGGACTCCTGCTCGCGCTCATCGCCGCAACTGCAATCGGTTATACGCTCTTCGGGCGTCCGTTGCCGACGCTCGCCCCCGGCATCACCGTCGACGATTATACCGGGATGACGCAGGCACAAGCACAGGAAGCCGTCGTGAACGCCGGCCTGCGCACGCGCTTTACGAAGACCGCGAGCGAGACGGTTGCTGCCGATCACGTAATCCGTCAGCAGCCGGCCGCCGGTACGAAGGTCGAAAAGAACCAGGTCGTCGAGCTTTTCATCAGCAACGGCAAGCCGCTGCTCGGGCTCGATGACGTTCGCGGGTTCAGCGTGAACGATGCGCAGCGCACCCTGCAGCAACACGGATTCGCGGTGACGCTCGCGCGACGCTTCGACAACACGATCCGGGACAACGTGATCGATCAGCGCCCCAAACCCGGCGCCAAGGTTTTCGAAGGAAGCCGCGTGACGCTGATCGTCTCCGACGGTCCGGCACCGATCCTCATTCCGAGCTTCATCGGAATGACGCTCGAGAAGGCGCAAGCCCGGGCCAACTCGCTGGGGATAACGCTGGACTCGACGCAGCACATCGTGGGTAACCCGCCCGATACGATCGCATCGCAGAGCATCGCCGCCGGCAGCAAGGTCGATAAGAACGCGATCCTGCACGTCGTCGTCAACAGCGGCCTTCCGGCGAACGCCGCGACTCCGCCGGCGTCGGGCCCGATGGCCGATGTCCCCACCGTTATGGGCCTCCCGTACAACGATGCCGCTCAAACGCTGACGCAAGCCGGCTTCCACCCGACCGTGCAGTACGCGCAGCAGAGCACGGGCAACGGCACGATCGTTTCGCAAGATCCATCAGGCGGTCAGGCGGCGCAGGGCAGCAATATTACGATTACCCTGTCGGTCTCGGGGCAAGTGCCCGATACCGACGGAATGACGCCGGCCAAAGCGTACGACACGCTCTCGGCCTTCGGTTACCAGGTTTCCAAGCGCGAGTATACGACGAGCGTCGGTGCCGACGGCAAGGTCGTTGGGACGATGCCGCCGGTGGGCACGCCGCTGGCCCCGGGCTCGTCGGTGACGATCACCATCAACGGAACGCCGCCGCCCTGAGCAAAGTACGCTCTCTGCGAATCCTCGGTATCGACCCGGCACTACGAACGACCGGCTACGGCGCGATCGAACTTCGCGACGGAACGCTGCATTTGCTCGAAGCAGGCGTCGTCGCGCCGCAGGCGCGCGGCACGCTCGAGCAGCGGCTGCGCGAACTGCACGCCGGCATTTCGGAAGTCATCGCGCAGGTCGAGCCCGGTTGGATCGTCATCGAGGACCTGTATACGAGCTATAAGAACCCGCGCACCGCGGTCCTGATGGGTCACGCTCGCGGGGTGCTCTGCCTGGCCGGCGCGCAAGCCGGGATCGAGGTGCACACGCTCGGCCACGCGCACGTCAAACGCGCGCTCGTCGGTTCCGGCAGCGCCCGCAAGGCGCAGGTCAACGCGATGATCACGCGTTTGCTGCGGCTGCAGCGCGCGCCCAAACCCGACGACGTCTCCGATGCGTTGGCACTGGCGCTGGCCTTCGTCAACGTGATCCGCAGCCCGCTGGGCCCGGCTCGTGTTCGCTAGAATCTCGGGCTCGCTCGTCGAGCGTGCCGGCGATACCGCGATCGTCGAAGCCGCCGGCCTCGGATACGAAATCGTCTTGCCGCCCTGCATCGCCGACAAGCTGCCCCTGCGCGCGGGGGAACGCGTTGCCTTGGAGATCTACGCCGTCCTCAATATGGACGGCAACAGCGGCCGCTTCACGTATTACGGATTCACCAACGCGATCGAGCGCGAGTTCTTCGAAGCGCTCTTGACGGTCTCGTCGATCGGTCCGCGCTCCGCGGCGCGGGCGTTCTCCCTGCCGATGTCGACGATCGCTGCCGCGATCGATCGCGGCGACTACGCGCTGCTCAAGACGCTTCCCGGCATCGGCCAGCAAAAAGCACGGGACGTCGTCGCGAAGCTGCAGGGAAAGGTGACGAAGTTCTTGCTCATCCAGGACGCGCCGCAGCCGGAGCCGATCGCCATTCCCGACTTTGCCGACGAAGCGCTGGCCGTGCTCGTGCAGCTCGGCTATCGGCGTGCCGAGGGCGAGGCGATGACTCGTCAGACGCTCGAGCGCAGACCCGATATCGATCAAGCGGAGGATTTGCTCGCGGAGATATACCGCTCGAAGTCGGCGAAGGACACGGTATGAGCGACTCGGGCGCGCGCCGGCGGCTGCTGGGCCCATCCGACGTCACGCCGCAGCCGGAGCAATCATCCGCGCGCGATCGCATCGTCGATCCGCACGACGCGTTGGAGGAGGAAGTCTTCGGCGCGAGCCTGCGTCCCCGTTGCTTCGAAGAGTACGTCGGGCAAGAGCGCGTCGTGGAGAACTTGCGGATCGCGATCGACGCCGCCAAGCGCCGCGGCGAGCCGCTCGAGCACGTCCTCTTTTACGGGCCGCCGGGCCTCGGCAAGACGACCCTGGCCGGCCTAATCGCCCGCGAACTGAACGCGAACTTTCGTCCGACGAGCGGCCCAACACTGGAGAAGCCCAAGGACCTCGTCGGCATTCTCACTTCGCTGGAGCGCGGCGACGTGTTCTTCGTCGACGAAGTGCACCGGCTCGGACGCGTCGTCGAAGAGTTTCTCTACCCCGCGATGGAGGATTTTCAGATCGACTTCGTGGTCGATCGCGGCACCTACGCAAAGACGTTGAAGCTGCCGCTGCAGCACTTTACCCTCGTCGGTGCGACGACGCGCGCGGGCATGCTGACGGCACCGCTGCGCGAGCGCTTCGGCATCGTCCATCATCTCGATTACTACGGCGTGGCGGAGCTGGAACGGATCGTCCGCCGTTCGGCCAACGTTCTGGGCGTGCCGATCGACCCCGAAGCGGCGCACACGATCGCGGCGCGCAGCCGTGGAACCCCGCGGGTTGCCAACCGATTGCTGCGGCGAGTTCGCGACTTTGCCGAAGTCCGCGCGGAGGGACACATCACCGTCGCCGTTGCCGACGAGGCGCTGCACCGCGAGGGCGTCGACGAATCCGGGCTCGACCGGCTCGATCGCGCGTTCTTGCAGACGCTCGTCGTGCAGTATCGCGGCGGCCCGGCGGGCATTGCGGCGATCGCGGCCTCGCTCACCGAAGACGCCGAGACGCTCGAAGACGTCGTCGAGCCGTACTTGCTCAAATCGGGTTTCATCACGCGCACGGCGAGCGGCCGGCGCGCAACGCCGGCAGCCTTCCGCCATCTAGGCATCGTGGGAGGGAAACCATCGCAGGAGCGGCTGCTGTAAGATGGCGCTGACGAACATCAAGCGCGGGGCGTTTCTGATGCTCGCGGCTGCGCCGATGCTAACGGGACGAGCGCAGGCGCAGAGCGACGCCGATCCCGCGAGCAGTTCCACGCGGCCCGCGCTGCGCGTCCTGCTCGGATCCGGCGACGCCTCCGCGTCGTCCGGCGGAACGTTTTCCTACAATGGCCGCTTCTACCGCGGCAGCTTTACGCGCGACAGCGAGGGACGGGTCGTAAACCTGGTCGATATCGAGGAGTATCTCTACAGCGTCGTTCCGAGCGAGATGGCGGCGCGCTGGCCGGCGCCGGCGCTGCAAGCGCAGGCGATCTGCTCGCGCACGTACGTCCTGCAGCGCAGCGATCCGCGCCGCGCGTACGATCTGGTTCCCTCTGAGCTCAACCAGGTCTATCACGGCGTTGCGGGTGAGTCTGCAGATGCCACCGCAGCCGTCGACGCGACGGCGGGACGGGTGCTGACCTTCAACGGTACTTTCGCGCAGATCGCGTACTCCTCATGTTGCGGCGGACATACCGAGGCTTCTGCTGAGGCCTGGAATACGACGCCGATTCCCTACCTGCAGGGCGTCGTCTGCACGTGGTGCACCGACTCGCCGAACTATCGTTGGAACGCAACGCTGGCGCTCGACGCGATCGCTGCGCGCTACGCGCCGCAATTGGCGCCGTTCGGGAATCTTACGAGCATCGCGATCGCGGCGCGCGACGGCAGCGGTCGCGCGCGGAGCTTCACGCTGCTCGGCCAGCACGGCAGTCTTACGGTACGAGGCAGCGCGTTCCGGATGGCGGTCGGCCCGCGGACGCTGCGCAGCCTGCTCGTCCTCGATCTGCAGCCGCGGGTGGCAGGCGGCGTCGCGGTCGATGGCGGCGGGTTGGGGCACGGCGTCGGCCTCTGTCAGTGGGGTGCGCGCGGAATGGCGCTGCAGAACCGGGGCGCCGAAGAGATCCTCGCGCAGTACTTCCCGCAAACGAAAGTCGATTATCTCAATCGATGAGAGCCTGGCAGCCGCCTACGACTACACGCTGCCGCAGGAACTCATCGCGCAGTCACCCGCACCGGTCCGCGACGCCAGCCGGCTGCTGGTCCTGGACGGTTCACACCTCGACCATCGCGCGTTTCACGAACTGCCGAAGCTCCTGCGCGAGGGCGACCTCCTAGTCCTCAACGAGACGCGCGTGATTCCCGCGCGCATCTTCGGACGTTCTGCCGGCGGAAGCGCCCGTATCGAACTGCTGCTGCTCCATCCGGCGCGATCGCTCGCGTACGACCGTAATGCGCGGCGCTGGATCGCCTTGACCAAACCGGCCCGCCGCCTGCGCGCGGGGACGCGAATTCTCTTCGAAAAGTTCGGCGAAGCCCTCGTTACCGGCGAGCTCGCGGAGGGGCTACGCGAGATCGAATTCGACCTGCGAGTGCCGTTCGAGCAGTTTTTGGCCGATGCGGGCGAGATGCCGCTGCCGCCGTATATTCGCGGGCGCTCCGCGCAAGCGCAGGGGCGCTATCAAAGCGTCTTCGCGCGCGTTCCGGGAAGCGTCGCGGCACCGACGGCTTCGCTGCATTTTACGCCGGAGCTCCTGGTTTCGCTCGCTTCGCGCGGGATCGAGGTCGTGCGCGTGACGCTCAACGTCGGGCTGGGCACGTTCCGTCCAGTGACGGCGGAGCGAATCGACGATCACGCGATGCACGCCGAGGCCTACACGCTCGGTACGGAGGCAGCAGAAGCGATCGTCCGCGCGCAGCGCGCGGCGCGGCGCGTCGTCGCCGTCGGAACGACCGTCGTCCGCGCGCTCGAAGGGAACGCCGCCTCCTTCGGGCATCTAACGCCCGGTGAGCACGCGACCGAACTCTTCATTCGCCCCGGCTTCGACTTCCGCGTCGTCGACGCGATGATCACGAACTTCCACTTGCCGCGCTCCACGCTTTTGATGCTGGTCAGCGCGTTCGCCGGCCGCGCCAACGTCTTGCGAGCCTATGCGCAGGCGGTCGAGGATCGCTACCGTTTCTACTCGTTCGGCGATGCGATGCTCGTTGCGAGGCAACGATGCGATACGTAACGTTTGAACGTTACGGCTCGCCGGAGGTTCTGCACGTCGCAGAGAGGCCGCCGCCAGAGCCGGCTCCCGGAGAGGTGCTGATCGAGGTTCAGGCCGCGGGCATCTCGCGCGCCGACGTGATGCAGCGCCAAGGAAACTATCCGCCGCCGCGCGACGCTTCGCCGATTCTCGGCCTGGAGGTGGCGGGCGCCGTCGCTTCGGTCGGTACGAGCGTTTCGCGTTGGAAAGCGGGCGACCGCGTCTGCGCGCTGACCAACGGCGGCGGCTACGCCGAGTTCGTCGCCGTGGCGCAGGGACAAGTTCTGCCCATTCCACAGGGCTGGAGCGCCGTCGAAGCGGCGACGCTGCCCGAGAACGCGTTTACCGTCTACGACAACCTCTTCACCCGAGGCCGGCTCAAACGCGGCGAGTCGGTTCTCGTGCACGGCGGAACGAGCGGAATCGGCTCGACCGCCATTATGTTCGCGCTCGCATTCGGCGCGACGCCCTACGCCACCGCGGGCGGTGCGGAGAAGGTCGAAGCCTGCCTGCGGCTCGGAGCGAAGGCCGCAATCGATTACCGAACGAGCGATTTCGTCGCCGAGATCGCGCGCCTGACCTCCGGCGCCGGCGTCGACGTCGTCTTCGATATCGTCGGCGGCGACTACGTCGCGCGCGACATCGAGTGCCTATCGCCCGACGGCCGCGTCGTCTGCATCGCGACGCAACGCGGACGCGGCGTCGAGATCGATCTCCACCGGCTGCTTGCCAAGCGCGCGACGATCATGGGTTCGAGCCTGCGTCCGCGTACGGCCGAGCAGAAGGCCGCGATCGCCCGCGAACTGGAGCGCCATATCTGGCCGCTCCTTCCCCGGCGCGATCCGATCGTGCCGGTCGTCGACGCAGTCTTTCCGTTCGCGCGCGCGGCCGAGGCTCACGCGCGCATGGAGAGCAGCGCGCACATCGGGAAGCTCGTTCTAACGCCGAATTAGTGGTAGATCCATTGCGACATCGACGTCGGCCCAGTTGCCATGAAGAAGATCATCGGAATCGAGAGCAGCGTATTGACGCGAGAGCCAAGGAATGCCACTCGCCGCGCCTTGGCCTTTTCCGCGTCGGTCGCAGAAACCAGGCCTAGGACTTTCTTCTGATTTCTCCAGATGACGCCCCAAACGTTGAGCAGCATGATCGTGCCCAGCCAGGCTCCCAGACCGATCGGCGCCATTGGCCCTTGCAGGGTAAACGCGGCGACGAAACCATTGCCGCTGGGCGCCTCATAACTGCCTAAAAGCGCGGCGCCGAAGATCCACGTAACGACGGCGCCCCAGCGAAAGAAGAAGAGCGCCCGCGGCATGACGTACTTGGAGATCGGGCCGGCCTCGCCGGCCGCGGCGGCTTCCTTCATCGCCTCGGCGTTGACGAAATTGAAGAAGTAGAGCAGGCCGATCCACATGATGCCGGCCAGGATATGGAACCAGCGAAAGATCCAGTCGGTGTGCGCGGTCATGCACCGGCTCCCATCGAGTGCGAGACGATTGCTCTGGCGATCGCCCAGAGAATCGCGGTCAGAACGAAGCCGCTGATGACGGTGCCCCAGATCGAGTCCAATGGATTTTTCACGTAAACCTCCTCGGATCCGCGGTGCGAATCGATGGTGTTGCGCGTTACGGCGGTGTGTCCTTTTTGAAGCCTTCCAACGAGTTCGGGTGGGCGACGATCGTCTTGGCGTTGGTGTACCAGACGAGGCCCGGAGGCGCGGCGCGCTGCTTTCGGACGTGCTTTCGCAGCGTGTAGTCGACGGGCGCGGCATTCGCCTCTTTGGCCTTGGAGTAGAAGGCCGCCAGCGAAGCTGCCGTCGCGAGATCTTTTTCGGGCACGCTCGTGCGGTCGTCGCGGGAGAGGATGACGTGCGCGCCGGGCACGCCTTTGGCGTGAAACCACAGATCGTTGGGCCGCGCGACCCGGAACGTAAGCTCGGCGTTCTCCGAGGGCGAGCGTCCGATCGCGATACGCGAGCCGGATGCGGTGCGCAGCTCGAGAACCTGGCGTTTTTTCTTGCGCGCAGCGCGTCGCCCCGGCGGCTCGCGGCGCCGCAGCAGGAGATCCACCGCCGCCTCGACGTCGCCGAAATCTTCGGCCGCGGTGCGCTCCGCTTCCCAGCGCAGCGTCTCGATCGCTCCACGGGATTCTTCGATCGCACGCCGGCGTTGCGCGAGGTGCGGAAGGCTGTTCCCTAGCTTGCGGTATTCGGCGAAGAGCTCGGTCGCGAGCTCCTTCGCCGGCTCTCGTTCGGCCGGCGTGCGCGTATGCAGCGTCGCAAAAATCTCTTCGCCTTGCGAACGCATCTCCTCGCGGCGTTCGGCGGCATCGCGTTTGCCGCGCAAGCGCTCGAGCTCGCGCTGCAGCCGCTCGTCGCGCTCGCCAAGCCGCTTGAGCAGCGCGTCGCGCCGGCGCCGGCCGCGTTCGTTCTCCGCGCGCGCGCTCTGCTCGCGGCGAAGCTGCGCGAAGATATCGATCAGCGAGTTTTCGCGGGTTACCGTGCTGCCTTCGCCGGCCTCCAACGGCACCGGGTAGGCGGCCACGATCTTTGCATCGCGCCGGTAAACGTAGAGCGGCTCGCCCGTTTCGACGTCGCGGTCGCCGGCCGGCGCGAGCGTACGCGGCGATGCCGGCAGCGGGGGCACGGCGTACGGCGCGCCGACCTGCACGGCACGGCGCGAGTTCTCCGACGGCGCGAACTCTTTGCGCGCGGCGACGACGATCTCACCCTTGACCAGCACGATATTGCCGAAACGCGGGACCAATTCGATGTAGAGGTCGAGCTCCTCGCCGACCCCAAAGCGCGAGCGCGTCGCGAAGCGCAAGCGCAACAGCCGGTCGAAGCGGCGTGAGGAGATGCCTTGGAGGACCATTCCTTGCAGCGCTCGCGAAAGCGCGCGGACGAAGCCGGGTTCTTCGAGGATTGCGAGTTCGGCCTCCTCGAGCGTCAGCAGCGGCGGCGACGCGAAGAGATCGATCGCCAACACGTGGAGTCTGCGGTGGGAGCGAAAGACGAGCGCCACGCGCCCGTCGTCGAGCAGCCCGGCCTCTTCGATTCGCCCGCCTCGCAGCCGCTCGTCGAGTTCGCGAGCGAGGCGCCCGATAAGGACCCAATCGGTTAGCATCAAACCTTCCCATTCGTGAAGACGCCAATCATCGTTGCCGCTTTGGTTCTGGCGGCGTGCAGCAGTGCCTCGCCGGCTCCCAAGGGTTGGACGCCGGTGCCGGGAGCAAGGAATCTCTGGTCGACCGGCAGCGGCGCGCAACGCCAAGAGTACGCGTACAGCAGGCAGACGTTTGCGGGTCAACTCTCGGATCTCTCCTCGCGAGTGACGATCGACGTATTGCTGAAGACTCGCGGAGCGCGGCTGCGCAGCAGCAATCCACTGGCGCCCTGCCCCGGGGCGGCCGGCCTCGCGACCTTCACCTTGCCCGGCGAGCGCGTGCTGCAAGAGGGCTTCGCCGTCCACGACGGGCAGGCGGTGCGCGCCGCCTACACCCGCCCCGCGAGCGTTCCGGCCGACCCGAACGTCGCCGCCGCGATGCAATCGGCGCTCTGTTAGGCCGCGACGTGGCTCGCTTCGATCTCTCGCCCGTATCGACGGACCAAACCCACCATGGCGTCGACGATCCGCGCTTCGCCTACATTCTTCCCGACGACCAGATGGCGCAGGGAAGCACGATCGGAGCGCCGCGCTGCTGCATGGTCATCAAGCCGACCGGCGCAATTCAGAGGGTGTTCACTCCGGATGCCGGTCTCGATTTTTTCGGGGCCGTCCAAGTGCACTACTGGGATCGACGCAGCCGCATCCGTCTCACTCCGCTTCCCGGCGAGTTTCACATTCATCCCGAGCGGCAAGATCACGTGTATACGCTCGACAACGGCATTCACGTTCACGACGAGCTCTTCGCCTACAACGACCGCTGGCAGGGTGACGACATCCCGCCGCCGGCGGTCTACTTTCGCGTCCGTCTGCACAACCCGTCCAACCAGCCGGTGAGTCTGGATGCCTACGCCTTTGCGCAGCTGCGGGGAAACACACGCCACGATCTCGTCGCGGAGTACGACGCCGAACTCGGCGGAATCGTCGCGTGGAACGAGGAGGCGCCAAACCAGCTTCGGCTCTTTGCATCGCTGGGTGAGATCGCCGGGTGGGAGGTCAACGACGATCCGGGAAAGGCGCGGTCACAGCTCTCGCCGGGCGCGCTCTCGAACCAGGTACAGGCGCAGGACGATCCGATCGGCGCGCTCGCGGTCGCGGTGGATCTCGCCCCCGGAGCCAGCCGCTGGATCGAGTTCCTGTGCGTGCTTTCGACCAAATCGCGCGACGACTTGCGCGCGGCGCGCCGCCGATGCCCTTCGGGAGCGCAAGCGAAACAGCAAACGACGGACTACTACTGGAGTTACCTGCAGCGCTCGGTTTTGCGCACGCCGAATCGGAACGTCAACCACGGCGTTCTCTGGGCGAAGGCCAACATGCTTCGGGTCCAGACCTACGCCCCGACCGGCTGGTGCTTCACGAACGATCCGACTCGCAGCAACAACAGCGTCGGGCGGGATACGGCGTGGATGGCCTTCGGAGCGGATTACGTCAACCATCACTTCGCCCGCGAGTGCCTCGACGCGTATTTCCGGCTGCAGCAGCCCTGCGGGAAGATCGTCGAGTACTACGACGTGCGCAACGACGAAAGCGACGACTACGGGCTCAACGTCAACGACGACACTCCGCTTATCGTTATCGCCCTTTGGCATCACTACGCCGCGACCCGCAACGACGAATATCTCCGCCGGCGGTACCCCAACGCGGTGGCGGCGATGGAGTACATGCTTTCGCAACGCAACGACGACGGCCTGATCTGGTGTACGTCGACCAAGGAGATGGAGTGGGGCATCGTCGGCTGGCGCAACGTCATCCAGAATTACCGGATCAGCGGCGCGTCGACCGAGATCAACTCCGAGTGCTACGCCGCGCTGCTCTCCGTCGCGGAGATGGCTCGAGTTCTCGGAGAGTCCGCGGCCTGCGCGAAGTATCTCGCCGAGGCCCACGCGCTCCAGACGGCGATCAACACCCACCTCGTCAATCCCGAGAACGGGCTCTATCTGCTCGCGATCGACGTCGACGGAACCAAACGGACGGAGGTGACCGCCGATTTGGTCTTCCCGGTGCTCTTCGGCGTCGCGCCGCCGGACCGCGCTGCGCGGATCATCGGTGCGCTGCGCGACGCCGCGTTCTGGACCGACGCCGGGATCCGGACGGTCCCTCGCGACGCGCTCTCGTACGGGCCGGTCCACGGCTTCGGTTTGCTCGGCGGCGTCTGGGTAGCGGTCACCTACTGGTTTGCCTTCGCGGCGGCGAAGTACGAGCCGGGCTCGATGGCCGAGGCGCTCGCCAGCGCCTTCCGGCACTTTTCGATCGATCCGCGGCGCAATAATACCGTGCCGGGCCAGTTTGCCGAGTGGCTGCACGGCGAGATCCTCTCAAACGAAGGGATGATGCTCTCGCCCTGGGACGCGCCGCGCTATCTCTGGGCCGCGATCGAGGGCGCCGGCGGTCTCCATATCATCGGCGCCGAGGCGCGCATCGAGCCGTCGCTCGCCGACGAGTGGCGCTGGCTGGCCGCGGTCAGCGTCCCCTTTCGGGACGGCTTCATCGCCTGGATCGCCTGCCGGATGCCCGACGGCCTCCACCTCTTCACGACCTCAGAGCTCAACTCGAGCTACAAAACGACCAGGTACGCGAAGGACATCTCCAACTCGGCGCGGGTCGCGGAGCCTTCGGCGACGCTGGTTGCCTTCACCGGGGAGCAAGGCTCGATACTCTTTGTCGGCAACTCAACGACCCGTTCGCTGGTCACGTCCGCCTCGCTGGACTCGCTCGAGGGCGATGCCTACGACGTCCGCCTCTTTTCGACCGTTTCCAACGAGTGGGAGAAGCTTGGGCGGCTTAGCAAGCAGGCGATTTCCGATGGCATCGCCATCATCGTCAGCGCGGGCGGCTTCGCTCTGTTGGACATCTCGGCATAGGTCACGGAGGGGCCGAGCGTGAAGGTGGCCAGCAGTTGATCACGGGGCCGGGTTTGCTGTTCGTGGTGTCGGGGCCGTCTGGAGCCGGCAAAGACACCTTGGTAGAGGCGCTGCGCCGGCGGCGGCCCACGCTGAGGTATTCGGTCTCGGCGACGACCCGGGAACCGCGTGCCGACGAGCTCAACGGGGAGCACTACTTCTTCGTTGCGCAAGAAGAGTTCGAGCGGCTTCGTCTCGCGGGTCTCCTGCTGGAGTCGCGCGAGTACAACGGCAACCTTTATGGGACGCCGCGGGATTACATCGAGCAGAGCTTGACCGAGGGATACGACGTCATCATGAAGCCCGAGGTCAACGGCGCGCTCGCCGTGCAATCGGCTTTTCCGGATGCCGTGCTGATCTTTCTCGTTCCGGACCGTTTCTCGAACCTTCGCGAGCGTCTGCTTGCGCGGCGGACCGAGACGAACGAGGAGATTGCCCGGCGGCTCGAAATTGCGACTCGCGAGATGAAGTTCATCCGCAAGTTCGACTACATCGTGGTCAACGAACAGGATCGTTCCGAGCAAGCCGTACGCGACCTCGAGGCGATTTTGCAGGCGGAGCGCTTTCGCATCCACCGCTACCCCGACGACTCGCTGCAGCGCGTCGAGTCGTCATAAGTGTCATCGTTACGAAAGGAATTATGAGCAAAACCGTATTCGGGGATCTCGACGCGCTCTTGGAGCATGCCGATTCGAAGTTCAGCCTGGTCAACATCGTCACCAAACGAGCCCGCCAGTTGAACAACTGGATCCGCATTCAGCAGCTTCCCGCCACCGACCGGCGCGAGTACTTCGCCAGCGAGCCGCTGGTGGACCGCGAGACGATCAATCCCAACAAGCCGGTCTCGATCGCGCTCGACGAGATCGCCGATGGAAAGATCGACTACCGCCGCACGAGGGAAGGAATCAAGTAAACCGGCGTGTGCGGGATAGTCGGGTATATTGGTCAGCGCGATAGTGTCCCCATTATTCTGGACGCCTTGGGGCGTCTGGAGTACCGGGGTTACGACAGCGCTGGGATCGCCGTTATCGATGCCGAGGGGAATCTCTGCGGCTCCAAGGCCGAAGGCAAGCTTTCGCGCTTGGCAGAGCGCCTGCGTAACGGCGAGTCGCTTTCGGGCGCCGTAGGGATCGGCCACACCCGCTGGGCGACGCACGGGCCGCCCTCCGACGCCAACGCCCACCCGCACCTCGACTGCGGCGGAAAGATCGCCGTCGTTCACAACGGCATCATCGAAAACTATGCCGCGCTGCGCGCCCGTTTGATCGAGCTCGGCCACGCCTTCAAAAGCCAGACCGATACCGAAGTGCTGGCACACCTCATCGAGCTGCACTACGACGGCAACCTCGAAGAAGCGCTTCGCCGCACGCTGCGCGAGGTTCGCGGAGCCTACGCGCTCGGCGTTATCTCGAGCGACGATCCGGAGCATCTGGTCTTTGCGCGCAACGGAGCGAGCCCGTTGATTCTGGGGATCGGCGAGGGCGAGATGTACGTCGCGTCCGATACGCCGGCAATCCTGCCCTACACGCGGCGTGAGGTCGTGCTGCACGAAGGAGAGATCGCCGTGGTCGGCCGCGACGGGTTCGCGCTCTCCGATTACTCCGGCGCGCGGGTCTCGCGCGATCCCATCTCGATCACCTGGGACGCCGGGTCGGCGGAGAAGAGCGGCTTCAAACACTTCATGCTCAAGGAGATCTTCGAACAGCCGCAGGTCATCAAGGAGACAATGAGCGGACGGATCGACGGGCTCGCGGACGTCCATCTGGAAGCAGAGCTCGCGAAGCTTGCGCCCGAGCGCCTCCGGCACTTGAGCAAAATCGCGATCACCGGCTGCGGCACCGCGTACCACGCCGGCCTGGTCGGCATGTATCTGCTGCGGTCCTTGGTCCGGTTGCCGGTCGAGATGGAGCTCGCCAGCGAGTTTCGTTACGGCGACCCCGTGATCGACCCGACGACGCTCGTAATTGCAATGTCGCAGTCGGGCGAGACGGCCGACACAATCGAGGCGGTCAAGATCGCGCAGCAGTCGGGGAGCGGCGTGCTCGGGATCTGCAACGTCCTGGGTTCGCACCTCACGCGTCTCGCCGACGGGATGCTCTACACGCGAGGCGGTCCGGAGATCGGCGTGGCGGCGACGAAAACCTACGTGTCACAGGTGATCGTGCTGACGCTCTTCGCGCTCTACCTCGCGCGGCTGCGTGGCACTGCCGACCAGGCGCGCCTGCGGGAAATCGCCGACGGCACGAAACTCTTACCCGCGGCCGTCGACGTCGTGCTCAACACCTCGGATGAGATCCGGCGGGTCGCGCGCGAACTGCGTAAAGCGCAGAGCGTCCTCTTCCTGGGCCGGTTCGTCAACTTTCCGACGGCGCTCGAAGGTGCGCTCAAGCTCAAGGAGATCTCGTACATCCACGCCGAGGGCTACTCGGCCGGCGAGATGAAACACGGGCCGATCGCCCTGCTCGATTCGACCGTGCCCGTTGTCGGAATCGTCACCGAGGATCGCGTCCGTGAGAAGATGCTCTCGAATTTGATGGAATCGAAGGCGCGCGAAGCGCCGGTCGTCGCGGTCGCCAACTACGGAGACGAAGAGGTCCGCAATATCGCCGATCACGTGTTTTGGGTGCCGCGCGTCGACGAGCTCCTCTCCCCGATCGTCAACGTCATTCCGCTGCAGCTGCTGGCGTACCACATCGCCGACATCGAAGGCAAAGACGTCGACCAGCCGCGCAACCTGGCGAAGACCGTCACCGTCGAGTAATGCTTCGCGCCGACCGGCGACGGTCCGACGAACTGCGACCGGTCTCGATCGAGCCCGGCTTCCTAAAGTACGCGGAGGGAAGCGCGCTGATTAGCCTTGGCAACACGCGGGTGCTCTGCGCTGCGTCGGTCGAAGATCGCGTGCCGATGTGGATGAAGGGCCGCGGCGTCGGCTGGGTGACGGCGGAGTACGCAATGCTTCCCCGCGCGACCCAAGAGCGCAACCAGCGCGAGGTCGCCAAGGGCCGCCTCGGCGGGCGAACGCACGAGATCCAGCGGATCATCGGCCGCGCGCTGCGCGCGGTCACCGACACCGCAAAGCTCGGCGAGCGCACGCTCTGGCTTGACTGCGACGTCCTGCAGGCCGATGGCGGAACCCGCACCGCGGCCGTCACCGGCGCGTACGTGGCGCTCGAACTGGCCCTGCGGACGCGCTTCGACCCGGCCGATCGCGCAAAGTGGCCGCTGGAAGGAATGGTCGCCGCGACGAGCGTCGGCATCGTCGGCGGCGCGCCGCTGCTCGACCTCGCGTACGACGAGGATAGTCAGGCATTGGTCGATATGAACGTTTTCATGACCGATGCCGGACGATACGTCGAGCTCCAGGGCACCGCGGAGGCACGGCCCTTCGACCGGCGCGAACTCGACGCGCTGCTCGGGCTTGCCGAGGGTGGAATCCGGCAACTCTTCGACGTGCAGCGCGCGGCGCTGAACGCGCACGTTCATGCCGGTTGACGACGCGCTTCGACGGCTCGTCGCGCAGGTCGGCGCATTCCACATCACCGATCGTGCGATGCGTGACGCGCAGCGTTCGATCGAAGCCGCGCTGGGCGCCGGCGAGCCCGCCGACGATGTGTGCGCAGCTTACTGCCAGGCCGTACGCCGTTATTTCGAAGGCTTCGATCGCGAGGCGCGCGCGCATCTGCGCGACGTCGACCGCCGGCTCGAACGGCTGAACCAAATTCACTTTAACTACAGCGCCGAGCGCGGCGTCGCGGTCAAACGAATCGAGGCGACGCAGGCGCTGCTGCACGCGCTCGCGACGGTGCGGGGCGCCGCCTCGTGAGGCTCCTGGCGCGCGTCGGCCGCGCGACCAACGATTTCTTCGAATATACCGGCGGCCTGACGCTGCTCTCTGCCGAATCTGCCGGCTTTCTAGTCCGCCTGCGCATTCGCGTGGGGGAGACGATCTCGCAGTGCGCCCTGCTCGGCGTGCAGTCGCTGGTGATCGTCGTTCTCACTTCGCTCTTCACCGGCATGGTGATCTCGCTCGAGTCGGCACAGCAAGCGGTCGCGTACGGCTTTTCGAACCTCGTCGGCGGTGCGGTCGCCTACGCCTCGGTGCGCGAGCTGGGGCCGATGCTGACGGCCGTCGTCGTCGCCGGCCGCGTCGGCGCGGCGATTGCCGCGGAGCTCGGCTCGATGGTCGTTACCGAGCAGATCGAGGCGCTGCGCTCGATGGGCCTGGAACCCTCGCGCTTCCTCGTCGTGCCGCGATTGCTCGCGCTGCTGCTGATGCTGCCGCTGCTCACGATCTTCGCCGACGTCGTCTCTATTCTCGGCGGTGCCTGGATCGCGCAGGAGTACGCGCATATCCCCTTCGATTCGTTCATGGCGTCGGTTCGCGAATCGATCGGCTTCGTCGACGTGATCAAAGGCTTGGTAAAAACCTTCGTCTTTGCGACGATCATCGCGATGGTCGGCGCCTATCAGGGGCTTTCGACGCGCGGCGGCGCAGCGGGCGTGGGCAAATCGACAACCTTCTCCGTTGTCCTGGCGATCATCCTGATCTTCGCCTCCAACTTCGTCCTCTCGTTCCTGCTCTTCAACAAATGAACGACGGAGAGCGCAAGCTTCTTGCCCGCATCGACGACGTCGATCTCGCATTTGGCGAACGTATCGTGCTGCGGAACTGCAGCCTCGATATCAAGGAGCGCGCAATCACCTGCATCATCGGCCTATCCGGAGCCGGCAAGTCGACGATTCTGCGTTTGCTCGACGGTTTGATTGCGCCCGACACGGGTCACATCTATCTGCTCGGCCACGACCTCTGCCACATGTCCGAAGAGAAGCTCAATCAACTGCGGCAGAAGATCGGCTTCTCGTTTCAGTTCGCGGCGCTGCTCGATAGCCTAACCGTCGGGGAGAACGTCGCGCTGCCCCTCGAGGAGCATTCAAAGCTCTCGCGTTCGGAGATCCGCCGCACGGTTCTCGATGCCCTCGATAGCGTCGGCCTGCTGCACGCCTACGACGATCTTCCGGCCGAGCTCTCCGGCGGCATGCTCAAGCGTGCCGGTTTCGCGCGCGCGATCGTTACCCGCCCCGAGCTCGTGCTCTACGACGAGCCAACGACGGGGCTCGATCCGATCGTCAGCAAGCTGATCACCGAGACGATTTTGAAGCTTCGGGCAAAACTCAATGGCACGGCGGTCGTCATCTCACACGACCTTCCATCGATCTTTGCGATGGCCGACTATATCGCGATGCTGTTCGAGGGCGCGATCATCGCCTACGACACCGCCGATCGCATCCGTAACTCCTCAAACCCGATCGTGCAGCAGTTTCTCCAGGGTTCCGAAGCCGGCCCGATCCCGATTTAGAGCCGGTCAGCTCCTGAGTTTCCCGCTACCGGCGGCGAAGGCACGCACCGTGGTCGTGCAAGAAGCTGCCCATCGTTGCCGGCGCGATGCGCGCAAAGAGCCGGCGCAAGGAGATCTCGACGACGGAGGATTCGCTGACGCGATGTTTTGCGGCGATGCTGCGCAGTTCTTCGGCGACTTCCGCGGCGATATTGACGGTGAAGCGCTGCGCATCGGCCGGCGTGCCGATGAGCTCTGAGATGCTGCTGCCTGTGCGGCCGTCACGTCTGTTTCGCATAATTGTTGCCCTCTGCGATTTTCGCGTCGCGAAATCCCGTCAAGGGAACGGCGCCATGCTTTCCGGGCAGCGGGCGCTCTTTCGCCGGATTTGCGAGGCTCTGGGGCGCCAAAGAGAAAATAGGTCGGCATGACCAAGCAGGCTCAGGTCGGTGCATTCACGCTCGTGGCTTTGCTCCTACTCTTTGGAGTGTTCTACCTGATCACCGACTTCGGAACGCGGCATACCGGGTACCGGATCGGCGTCCACTTTCAATCGGCGGCCGGGCTGACGACCGGCGCGCAGGTCTATTTCAGCGGCGTCGACGCCGGCTCGGTCGATCAAGTACAACTGCTCCCCGATAATACCGTCGACGTCATCCTGGCGATGAAGAACGACATCGACGTCCCGGCGGCCTCGAAGTTTCTTATCCAGGCGCCGCTAACGGGCAGTCCGGCGCTGGTGATCATTCCGCCGCGTCAGGCCCCGCCGATCGCCCTGCTTCCACGCGAGGTGCTTCCGATCGAGCAGCAGCCCCGCGGCACCAACGGCGTCAGCATTGGCGACCTGCTGCAAGAAGGGCAGGGCGAGATCAAGCGTCTGAACAGCCTCATGGCGCTAATCGAGGCGCGCACGCCGAGGCTTCTCAACACGCTGCAGTCGACGCTCGATAACGCGAACGCCTTGACGATTTCGACGCGCAGCCAGCTGGCCGCGATCGGCGATACGCTGCAGGGCAGCCTCGGCGCCGCGAGCCAGAACATCGTGGAGCTCTCGGCGACGCTCAACGGCGCCGCCACGACGGATTCGAAGAAGGTCGGCGTCCTGCTGGATCAGTTCAACTCGACCGCCGTCGCGCTCAACAAGTCGATGACGGCGCTGCAGTCACTCGCCACCGACCCGCGCCTGAAGCAGAACGTCCTTGCGACGACTCAGAACATTGCCGAGACGACGGCGACCCTCGCCGCGCTTACGAAGGATCTTCGCACGGTAACCGGCGATCCGCAGACGCAAGCTCAAATGCGCAACACGATCGCAAACCTCGACGCGGTACTGCAGCGAGCGAACTCGCTCTTGGGGCAGCTCGGCGGCACGAGCAGCGTCTACGGGGTCGACGAGAACGCGACGCCGGCACCGCTGACGGTACCGAGCATCTCGCCGTATCCGGGCGCGGCGCCGACGTCGCAACCGGTCCAGCCGGGCGCGGCGCCGACGTCGCAACCGGTCCAGCCGGGCGTATCGCCGCGGATGCGCGCGAATCTCCAGGGCAAACTCGCATCGTTGGGGCGCAGCCTGGTCGCGATTCAGGTTCGCTTGAGCGGCCTCTCGCCGCAGCACAATCCGGGACTCAATCCCGTGATGACCAGCAGTCAAGGTCCGCTCGGCGACATCAACCTCCTCCTGCTGCCCCACTCGAGCACCAACGTGATGCTCGGCGCGAACTCGATCGGCAACAACACGACGTGGAACGCCTTGCTGCAGCAGAAGAAGGGTGACTTCGAGTTCGGCGGCGGCGTTTTGTACTCACAGATCGGGGTTCGCGGCGCCTACGCGCCGCTCCACGGCTTCGGGTTCGAAACGCGCATCTACGATCTGACCTACCCGATGATCGACCTGTACGGGAACCTGCACATCGCGCCCGGCGCGGAGTTGTTTTTCGGACAGCGTGACATCACGCACGCCTCGCGACGCAACACGTTCGGCGTGCAGTACCAGTTTTAGAAGGAATTCAAAACGCGTGGCGATGCGCATCGGGATCATCGGCGCGGGCGCAATGGGGACGCTCTTCGGCTACCACTTGGCGGGGTGCTGCGAGGTGACGATGCTCGACGACAACGACGAGGTCGCCCAAGCCGTGGCGCGCAACGGCCTGCGCGTCAACGACGAACCCGCCCGGCAGGTCGCGATTGCGCAGCGGCCCCACGATCTCTACGGTTCGCGCATGCTCTTTCTCTTCGTCAAGGCCGTCGACACGCTGCGCGCGTTGCGCGCCTTCGCCGGCGAGCTCGATCCGGCCTCGCCGGTCATCTCGCTGCAGAACGGCGTCGGCAACGAAGACGCGATCAAAACGGCGCTGGGCGGTGCCGTACCCGTTATTCTGGGAATCACGACGGAATCGTCGCACACGATTGCACCCGGGCAGATCCGCAGTTCGGAGCAAGGCAATACGATCATCGGCTCGACGAGCGCCTCCGCGAACGTCGCGCGCACCGTCGCGGAGCTGCTCAGCAGCAGCGGCCTGCGCGCGGCGGCGGTGTATGACATCCGCCCGCACCTGTGGGGAAAACTCGTCGCCAACGCCTCGGTCAATGCGCTCTCCGCGATCCTCGACTGCGACGCGGGCGAGATTCCGAAAGACGCCAACGCGGCCCGTCTAGCGGAAGCGCTCGCGGAAGAGACTGCGAACGTCGCGGCGGCGCTCAAGATCAACCTGCCGTTCGTCAACCCCTGGCAGTACGTCACGGAGGTCATCGCGCTCGGCGCCGATGCGAAGAGTTCGATGGCCTACGATCTGGAGTCGGGACATCCCAGCGAGATCGACCACATCAACGGCGCGGTCGTCGCGTTTGGCCGGCGCACGTCAACCCCGACGCCCTATAACGAAGCGATGGTTCGCCTTGTCAAAGCGCGCGAGACGCTGTTGGGGCGCTCACGCCTGCGGCTGCAAACGTAACAGCCGAATCGCGCCCGACTTCGTCTCGACGTCGATGTGCTGCGGGCCGCCGCCGTTGACGCTGCCGTCGATCGTCTCCGAAGAGCCGCTCGAGCTGCCCTGCAGCCCGAAATCGGTAAAGAGCGTTCCGCTATCGGTGTGCAGGTGCACCGTAAAGGACGCCTTCGTGACGATCCACAGTTCGACGTCGCCGCGCTGCGAAGAGAACGAGAGGGTTCCGGGCCAATCGGTCGCCCCCATCGTCACCTTGAGATTTCCCTGTTCCGTCGACGCCTGCGCGTACCCCGGTACCATCAGCGTCACGTTGCCGTGAGCCGCTTTGACGCGCACGTTGCCGCTGATGTCGGTAACGGTCACGTCGCCGCGCTGCGAGTCGACGACGAGATCGACCTTTTGCGGCACCCGAACCAGCAGCGCCGCTAGCGGATTGGGCGCCGCGACGACGACGCCGCTGCGCTGCGAACGCAGCTGCGGCGCCGGCGGCGGCGTGCCCTTCGGCAACGCCGTCGCCGAGATCGTGAAGACGCTGTGGCGCTGCGAGATTTCCGGACCGTACGCCGATAAAGGTGCATCGGCAACATGGACGGTCATCGTCGATCCCGGCAGCAGGACGCCGATCGTATTGACGTAGGGCTGCGGCGAACTGCAGCTCGAAGCGAGCAGCGCAAGAAGCGGAAGAAGAAGAAAACGGCGTGTCACCGGAGCCGCTTTCGCTGGGACCGCGGTGGTATACTGGCGCCATGAAATGGTTCCCGGCCGCAGCCTCGATCGCCGCGCTCGCGCTGGCCGCTTGCGGCGGCGCGACCCCAACGCCCGGTTCGATCCCCGCGCCGGGTGCGGCCGCGACCTCCTCGCGCTGGATTCCAACCACCGGGGAGTCGTATCAAATTCAGTACGACGGTAGGCTCGACCTCGGCGTCGACGCGCAGATCTACGACCTCGACATGTTTGAAACCAAGCCCTCGGTCGTAGCGCAGCTGCACGCGATGAACCGCCGTGTAATGTGTTACATCGACGTCGGCACGTGGGAAAACTGGCGTCCGGACGCCGGCAAGTTTCCCAAGAGCGTCCTCGGCCACAAAGACGGCCACTGGAAGGGTGAGCTATGGCTCGACGTGCGCCAGACGGCGATCCTCGAACCCCTGATGAAGCACCGGCTGCAGCTGTGCAAACAGAAGGGCTTCGACGGCGTCGATCCCGACAATCTGGACGGCTATCAGAACCACACCGGCTTTCCGCTCACGTATAGCGGGCAGCTTACCTACGATTCGTGGGTCGCAAAGGAGGCGCATTTGCTCGGCCTCACCGCCGACCAAAAAGGCGACAACGGCCAAGTGAAAGACCTCGTCAAGGTCTACGACTTCGCCGTCGTCGAGCAGTGTTTCCAGCAAGGCTGGTGCAAGCAGTTCACCGTTTACACCAACCAAAATCGCCTCGTAATAGACGTCGAGTACACCAACCAACTGAGCAAAAAACGCTTTCTCAGCCAAACCTGTGCAAGCGACGCCCAGTACGCCGTGACCCCAATCCTCAAACGCCTAGAACTAACCGCCTGGATCGTAACCTGCCCCTCCGGTAAGAAGCCCCGCCAGCCGTAGCCCCGTTGCCCCCTGTGCGCGCCCCCCACCATGGCCCCCAGTTCCTAATCTTTTCATCGCATTCGCTCCACCCAGGCAAAGGGGTTCTTCCCGCCCACGCGAATGCGATGAAAGATTTATTATGTCTTATTCGATTCCAACAGAAGGGTGCGTGAGAGACCTTTGCGCGTACCTGCTGACCGAGCGGAGGCGCAGCCCCCTGACGGCGGCGGCGTACGAGCGGGATCTGCGGGAGTTCGCGGAGTTCCTCAGGCGGTCGCATGAGGCGCAGCCGGACGAGTTTGCCGGCGCGTCGCTGCTCGAGGTAAGGGCGACCCACATCCGGCGCTATATCGCCTATCTGTTCGACGCGCGAAAGTACGACAGCCGGACCGTCTGCCGGAAGCTCTCGTCGATCCGCGCCCTCTACCGATTCCTGAAGATTACGGGGGTGCTAGCCGACGACCCGGCGTTTGCGATCCCGGGGCCCGCCGTCGCCAAGCGCAAGCCCTCGCCCCTGAAGGTCGATGAGGTGATGCGCCTGCTGCGGACGACGCTCGCCGGGCGAACCGATACGGCCCGCCTCCGGGACACGGCGATCCTCGAACTCCTCTACGCCAGCGGCGCGCGCCGCGCCGAGGTGGCGAGCGTCCAGCTTGCCAACGTCGATCTCGCGGAACGTACGATTCGCGTCACCGGAAAAGGCAACAAGGAGCGCACGGTCGTGATCAATCACGCTGCCGCCGAGGCGATCGACGCCTACCTCAGAGTGCGCCCGCACAGCGGCGACCCCGCGCTCTTTCTCGGTCGCGGCGGCAAGGGGCTCACGCCCAAGCACATCTGGCGCATCTTTCGCGATGTCTATCGCGTGAGCGGCATCCAAAAGCGCGCCTCGCCCCATACGCTGCGGCACTCGTTCGCGACGCATCTGGTCGAGAACGGCGTCGACCTCGAGACCGTGCGCGAACTCCTAGGTCACGAAAGCCTCGCGACGACGGGCATCTACCTGCAGCTCGCGATGGGACACAAACGGCGCGCATACGACGAGGCGCACCCGCGCGACCGGATGGAGGGCTAGTCCTCGATCCAGTTGCGCGTCAGAAAGAGCCAGAACGCGAGGCCCGCGTACTCCCCGTAACGGGCGAAGGCGCGGCGAATCGTCGTGTCGGCGGCGCGCTTGCGGCCGCTCAAGCGTAGATAGGTCGGACGCGTCCACGAGTCCAAAACCAGAGGCCGATGGCGCCCCAGCAACTGCATGATGTGGGCGGCGGCATACGGGCCGACGCCCGGGAGCGCCAGCAGGAGCTCCTCGATCGTTTCGTCGTCGTAGCGTTCGCGCTGCGTTAAGGACTCCAGATCGAGCCGTCCGCCGGCAACATCGGCGGCGATCGTTCGAACGTAGGGGCCACGATAACCCATGCGCGCGATGTCGTCATACCATTTTAACGGCGTGCGCGCGAGCAGCGCCGCCTCCGGAAACGCACCGCCGCCGAGCTCGACGAGCGCAGCCGTCATCCGGATCGTTGCCGACCAGGCACAGTTGGTCGTACAGATCGTTTTGACGACGTCTTCGAAGACCGTCGGACTCGCCAAGATGCGTCCGGCGCCGGCGGTGACCCAGCCGAGGCTTTCGTCGCCAGCGATCTGCTTGTAGAACGGCGAGAGGTCGTCGCGCAGGCGGAACATTGCGGCAACGAGGCGCCGCGCCTTCTCGGCATCGCGGCGTCCCAGCTTGAGATCGCTTTCAACCGCGAGTCCGTCGCCGCGCGCCTGCATCGTCAGCGCGACGACGCGTTCGCCGAGGCGCAAACGGCGGCGATACTGCAGCGGCTCGGCGATCACCTCGGCCGGCGGCAGTTGCGCGCAGCCGTGCGAATGGATGGTGCGCGCGAACGAAATCGGCTCTCCGCCTGCGCCGACGAGCGGGACCTCCCAGAGGAGCGCCACGCGATGGTCTGAGGAGCCTGTCCTAGGCTACGTAGGAAACGTTAACGGCGACGCCCGCGGCCTGCGCGCGCATCAGAACGCCGTAAACGGCGTCGAGTTCTTCTTCGATGGAGGCGATCTCGCCGGCGGTGACGGCAAAGCGCGCCGCGTGGATCCAGAGCAGACTGCGCGCTCGTTCCAGGGCACTGTGCAAGCGCTCCGGCGTCGCCTCGAGAACGGGCCAGTCGAGCTCGCCCTGGGCGGGGACGACACGCCAGCCGCGGCCCGACGCGAAGGGCACTTCTTCTTCCGGCCCGAGCGCGTGCGGGATCGCCGAGAGCACGTCCACGGCCTCTTGGTCGGCAAGCGAAAGCGCCAGTCCCAGCTCACCGAGCCGCAGGATATAGCGAAAGAATGAAACGCTCCCGACCGAATAGGCTCCGGCTACCGAGGCCACGTTCACGTGGATAAGATCGAGGTCCGGTTGATTTTTCTGGGGACCGCTCATTGGGGGGCAGTTCGTTCGCGGGTAGGACGAGTCCGTTTCACCTCAGGCAGGTATCAGACCGAGCTCGATGACCGCGTCGCGCTCCTTGCGCAGCTCCTCGAGCGTTGCCTGAAGCTTACCCTGACCGAACTCGTCGTGCGCGACGTCTTCGACGATCCGGGATACGCCGTTCTCGGTTCGCGACGGGAACGAGAAGACCAATCCGGGATCGACGCCGTATTCGCCGTGGGAACGGCGACCGACCGAATACCATTCGTGCGGCGGCGTGTCGTGCGTCAAGTTGTACACGCCGACGACTGCCGCGTTGGCCGCCGAAGCGGCCGACGACGCGCCGCGCGCTTTGATCACCTCGGCGCCGCGGTTCTGGACGGTCGAGAGAAAGTCGTTTTCGAGCCACGGCCGCTCGATTCGTTCGTGCGCCGCTTTTCCGCCGATCGTCGCGTGCGCGAAGTCCGGGAACTGCGTCGTCGAATGGTTGCCCCAGACCACGATGCGCGCCACGTCGGTCGTGTCGACGCCCGCTTTGCGAGCAAGCTGCGCCCGCGCCCGCAGTTCGTCGAGCGTGGTCATTGCGAAGAAACGATCCGGCGAGATCCGCGGCGCGTTCTTCATCGCGATCAAGCAGTTGGTGTTGGCCGGGTTGCCGACGACGAAGACACCGACGTCTTCGGCGGCGTGCTCGTTGATGGCGCGACCCTGCGCGGTAAAGATCTGACCGTTGATGCGCAAAAGATCCGAGCGCTCCATGCCGGCCTTGCGCGGAACCGCTCCGACGAGCAGCGCCCAATCGACGCCGTGCATCGCTTCGTTGACGTCCGAGCCGATCCAAACACGCTTGAGCAGCGGAAACGCGCAGTCTTCCAGCTCCATCGCAACGCCGGCCAGACTGGGGAGCGCCGCCTCCAACTCGAGCAGCTGCAGCTCGACTTCGGTCTGCGGCCCGAACATCTGGCCCGACGCGACGCGAAAGAGCAGCGCGTAGCCGATCTGTCCGGCGGCACCGGTAACCGCAACCTTCATTCGTTTTTTCACGCGACCTCCGTCCTTACTGCGATCGATTGATGGCGGGAAAGCCCGCGCGCTGCGAGCGAAAACCAATCCGGCATGACCGAGCACCCGCTCCGGAGCTTTAGCGGCTCCGACCAGCCGCAGGCATCGATTTACGACTCGTGCATTCGCTGCGGCCTTTGCCTTTCGTCCTGCCCGACCTACCTGGAGACTATGACAGAAACGTCGGGCCCGCGCGGCAGAATTAGTCTGATCAAGGACGTTGCGCAAGCGCGGCTCGACCTGCTCAGCCCGGGCTTCGTCGAGCAGATGTCCCAATGCTTGGATTGCCGCGCGTGCGAGGCCGTCTGTCCCTCCGGGGTTCGCTACGGGCAGCTCGTCGAGTCCGCGCGCGCGCAGATTCGCAGGGCTTCCCAAGAGGCGCAGCCGTCGCCCAGGAGGCGCCGGCGGCTGCGCGATCTGGCGCTGCGGGCGCTCGTCGGCAACCCGCGGCTGATGCAGGCGGCGGCGCGCCTCGTGCGGTTCGCGCAGCAGGCCCATCTGACGTCGCTCGCCGGCCTCTTCGGCCTGCGCCGCGCCGCGCAGCTCGCCCCGCAAATTCCGGGGGCTTTCTTCGTCGCCGCCGATCAGCGGTTCGAGACACCCAATGCAGCGGGGCTCGCCTTTCTTCACACCGGGTGTATCATGCCGGTCGCGTTCGGCCGCGTGCACGAAGCGACGGTACGTATGCTGCGGCGCGCGGGACTTTCGGTCGTCGTGCCGCGCAGCCAAACCTGCTGCGGCGCGCTTGCCACGCACGACGGCGACCCCGATTTTGCACGCGACTTCGCGCGGCGCAATATCGAAAGTTTCGAGCGAAGCGGGGCCGACGTCTACGTCGTCAACGCCGCCGGCTGCGGGAGCACGCTCAAAGAGTATGCCGAGCTGCTAGCGGGCGACGGGCACTGGGCCGCGCGCGCTCGCCGCTTCTCGCAGCGCGTGCGCGACGTCAGCGAGGTGCTCGATGCCATGGACCTGGGGACGCCCGCGCACGCGATCGACGCGACCGCGACTTATCAGGAACCATGCCACTTAGTCCACGCGCAGCGCATCGCGAAAGCGCCGCGCCGCCTGTTAGCCCGTATTCCAGGCCTGCGGGTCGTCGAGCTCGAGGAGAGCGCCGTCTGCTGCGGGAGCGCCGGGCTCTACAACGTCGATCAGCCGGATATGGCCGGGCGTCTGCAGCGCCGGAAGGTCGAAGCGATCGAACGCAGCGGCGCGTCCATCGTGGTTACTGCCAACCCGGGGTGCGCGCTGCAAATTACGGCAGGCCTCGGCGCCAAGAACCGCGCGGTCGTGCGCCATCTCGTCGAACTGCTCGACGAGGCGTACGCTCCCCGCTAGACGGGCGCCCCCAGACGGCCGCGGTCGCGGCGGGCGTCGTCGAGCGAATGGTAGACCGCGAAGACCGCGATCAAGCCGGTGATGTTGAGCAGGCGCGAGATCGGTCCCTCGCGGACGACCAGACGCAGCGAAGCATTGTTTTCGGCGGTTCGGCGGTGCGCGCCGATCAGCACACCGAGACCCGTCGAGTCGAGAAAGTCGAGCCGGCTCAGATCGACGATGAGATCGTTGGCGCCGCCCTCGATTGCCTCCGATATTGCCGCCCGTACGGTCGGAGACGTCGCGATGTCCATGCTTCCACGCACATTGAGAACGACGGTTTCGCCGCCGTCTTCGCGTTTGAGATCGATGCTGAGCTCGTCGTTGGTCATATTCGCGGTCGGGGGTTCGGGCCCGGCGTGCGCTTGGCCTTGCGCTCCAACGCGATCCTCACACGAAGGACGCCGCGTCGTCGTCCCAGCGGTTGGCGCTGCCGGGAAGGAGGTGCACGCCGCCGATCCAGCGATCGACCGGGTGCTCTTCGAGCCAATCTGCATCGCCGGCGAGCACACGGCAGCCCAAGGCCGTCAGCGCAACCGTTGGGCCTTCCCCCTCGTACAGGGCGCCTTCTCCGGCGCGCAGGTCGTCGAGCATCATTGCGAACGCGCGCTTGCTCATAAACGTCGCTTCTTCGCGCGCTTGCGAGCGCGCAAAGAGTTCGTCGTTTGCCGCGGGTCCCTGCGCGATCGCATAGAGCGCCTGGCGCTGCGAGCGCGAGAGGCCGTCCCGCGTCGCGGGATACTCCTCGCACATGCGCCGCAGCGCGGCGCGTAAATAGGGCAATCCGATTGCATCCTCTCCGGCAGCGGCAAGAAGCCCATCGGGCGTCGGAGAGATGAAGCGTTCCCAGCTTCGCCGGGCCGAACGAAAAATCGCTTCGGTCGCCGTCCGCCGCTTCGGCAGGAGCGCGAGCATCTCGTCGACGGTTACACCGGATAAGTAGTGATCGGTTTGCACGACGGCGACCTGACCGGGATGAAGGCGCAGCTCGTCGAGCGCGGTGAGAATCTGCAGCAGCTGCAGCTGATCGAAGAGGTCGTGTTCGAACCACAAGACGACCTCTTCGAACTCCCCGGCTCGCCGAAGCAGCGCGTCGCGCCGCTCGAACTCGTGGATCAGTTTTATCGGGTTGTCGTAGCCGCGCGCCGCCAAGTAGCGAGTTCGCAACGCCGTCGTCTCTTCCAGCGATAAGCCGGCCGGAACCGGGCCGACATTGAGGGGGTCGTGCCATGCGACATGCGTTCCAAGAACGCCGGCTTTCTTCAGGAGATACAGCGCGCCGTCACCGTTGGTTATGTGAAGCGTTGCCGCGGTCTGGGTCACTGCCCGCGCGCCCACCATGTGCCGCCCGGCACGTAGATCGCCGAACCCTCACCCCATACGACGTGGTTCACGCCGTCGCCGTCGACCGCGAGCCCCAAGTAATCGCCGAACGGGAAATTATATCCGCCCGCGTGCTTGTAGCCGGCGCCCGATTCGCGGTCGGAGAGCCGCACCGCCCTGCTCCACGTCCTGCCGGCGTCGCCGCTGTGCGAATACCACGTGTTCCAGGACGAGTCTCCGTTGCGATCGTCCTGCCACACGAGCCGGAAGCTGCCGTCGGGCGCCGCGGCGATCGCGGGGCTCATGGCGTTGCCCGCATTCGAGATGAGCGCCGCGCCGCTCCACGTCGCGCCATCGTCGTTCGACCGGCTGACGTACAGCGCGTTGGGCCCTTGCGAACGGTTATTCTTGGCGAAGACGAAGACGAGATTTCCGCGGCCGTCCGCTGCAACGGCATCCTGCGCGGTGTAGAAATCGGGATAGCAGTTGCGCCGATTGCATTTTGCGCCTTCATGACTGACGACAAACGGGATTTCAGTCCAGGTCAGGCCGGCGTCGGTAGACCTCACGAGACTCACGTGGCCGTCGCCGGTTTCGTCTCGGCCGGTCTCCCCGTCGACCGCGAACCAGACGGCGCCGTCGCGTCCGACGGCACCGGAGAGCGAGTAGTACCAGCGGCGGTGCACCGTCGCACGCACGGGCGCCGCCCACGTGACGCCGTGATCGTGCGACACCGAGACGTACAGGCGATAATAGGAGTTGTAGGCGACGTAAACGTCCCTTCCGTCCGGCGAGATCGCCAGCGTCGGCTTGTCGCTATACTTCAAGGTGCCGCCGAGTCGTATTGCCTTGCTCCAAGTGGCGCCATGATCGCGCGAACGCGCGAACACGGCCCCAGGCCGAAATCCGTCGAGACACACGACGTCGATCGTGCCGCCCGCGGTGACGGCAATCTGGGGATCGTATTGAAACGGAACGCGAACGCCGCGGCGGCACAAGTGCCGCTGCGGAGCCCACGTTCTGCCGCCATCGCTCGAGGCGCGGAAGAGGAGATAATCCGGACGCTGGCCGGTGCTCAGCTGATAGACCCATGGCGCATGAGCGTCGGCGGCGACGACCGGTTCCCAGCGTGTCTCGCCGGGCGCTCCCCAGAGACGTTCGCTCGTAAACCCCGCCGCTGCGCGGGCGGCAGCACGCGATGCCGGAATCGCCGATCGGCCGGTTCCCGGCTGCAAGTCGCACGCCGATACGCAGAGGATCAGCGCCAGAACACAGGCGATTCGCGCGGCAGCTTCGGCCAGTTCACCGGCACGCCGGATCATGGCCTATCGAACCAACTCAATGAGGCAGTTAACGTCCACTGACACTTCCCAAAGCGTTTCGCGCTTCGCGCCCCAGTTCTTTGAGATTCCGCTGCGGCGCTGCGCGGCTTGCGCCACCCTCGACTCGGACGAGGCAATGCTGGGGTGGCTGGATTCGAACCAACGCATGGCGGAGTCAAAGCCCGCTGCCCTTTCCCAAAGCGCTTCGCGCTTCGGGTCCCGGCTCTTTGAGATTCCGCTGCGGCGCTGCGCGCCTGCGCTGCGGTAAGGCAGCGGACTTCGACTCCGCCGGGCAATGCTGGGGTGGCTGGATTCGAACCAACGCATGGCGGAGTCAAAGTCCGCTGCCTTACCGCTTGGCTACACCCCATCGCGCAGGCCTCGGTAACTTAGCTTCCCAGAAGGCCGGGAAAACGGCAAGCCCGATTATCGCTAATCGGGCTGCAGAACCTCTTTGTGCGAAGAACGGGCTAGCGGGTCGCGATCAGCCGTTTCGCGCCGACGTAACGCGCTGCCCAATAAGAATCGGAGAGTTTGCTCACCATGACCCCGTGGCTCGAGCTGGCGTGGACGAACTTCCCATGCCCGAGGTAGATCCCGACGTGCGAGACGCCGCCGTAGGTGTCGAAAAAGACCAAATCGCCCGCCCGGGGCCCGCCCAAGGTCGGTCGCCCGACGTCGTACTGGGCGTCAGCGGTACGCGGCAGCGAGATGCCCATCAAGCCGAAGACGTGCTGCACGAATCCCGAACAGTCGAATCCCGACGTGCTGGTCCCGCCGAAAACGTAGGGGACGCCAAGAAACCGCAGGGCGCTGGTCGTCAGCCCCACCGCGATCCGTGAGGTCCGCGCCAAAATCCCGCCGGCAAAGCGACCGATCCCGGCGCGATGCGGCGTTGGGGCGGAGATCACGAGGCGGGAGGTCCACTCCGCGACATCGGGGCTCAACGCTTGCGCGTCGGAGCCGGCGGAGGCGGCGTATTCGGCTTTGGGGGCAGCGGACGTGTGCGCCGCTGCGACAGAACTAAAACTGGTAACGAATAGGGCACATGCCCCAATGGCTAGCGTTTGACGCAAGAATCGCTCCTCTTTCACGACACTTGCGGGGTTAGTTGACGGGTTCGGGCGGGAAAGATTCGCCCTAGGGCCGACCGGCCCACTCACCCCTACCGGGATATCCCCCGCTCGGGACTTCGGTCCCGACTCAGTGACCTAGATAGGCATCAACGTTTCCCAAGCTGTTTGGGCTCGGGGAAACCTTTGATGACCGGCGCGTTCGGCGCGATATCGCCACGCCCTTCCGCGATACTTCCCGTTTCCGAATTCGGGCGTTAACGCCTAGGGTAGGCGATTAACCTCTAGCTTGATTCGCGCTGCGACGCGGCCCGCGATCTCCTCAATGAACTCCAAATTCTCGCCTTCGGCCATCACCCGAATCAACGGCTCGGTGCCCGACGGGCGGATCAGCAACCGCCCCGTGCTGCCGAGCGCCGCCTGCGCTTGCGCGATCTCGTACTGCACCGAATCCAGCTGCAGTACGCCGCGATCGCGACTGGTGACGTTGACGAGTATCTGCGGGGCGATCTGAACTTCGTTGACGAGTTCGCACAGCGGAGTCTGCCGCGCGGCAACGATCCCGAGCAGCGTCATCGCGGTTCGCGGACCGTCGCCGGTGTTATTGTAACGAAAATCCAGCACGTGTCCGGATTGCTCGCCGCCCAACGCGTAACCGCCCTCGCGCATCGCTTCCAAAACGTAGCGGTCGCCGACCGCCGTACGAACCAACGCGATTTCGTGGCGCGCGAGCGCGCGCTCGAATCCGATGTTGCTCATGACCGTCGCGACGACCGTATCCTTCGCCAGCTCGCCGCGTTCGTGCATGTCGCGTGCCATCGCGTACATCACGTGATCGCCGCTGATGCTTTGCCCGGTCTCGTCGACGAACAGCGCGCGATCCGCGTCGCCGTCGAAGGCGACGCCGACGACGCGCCGGGCACCTTCGGCGATTCGCGAACGCACCGCTTCGCGCAGCTGCCGCAGGTCGGTCGTTCCGCAGGCAACGTTAATTCGCGACCCATCCGCTTCGCAGTTCAGCTCGATGACGCGGGCGCCGAGTTTACGCATCACGTACGGTGCGACCGCATAGGCCGCTCCAAACCCCGCGTCGACGATCACTTCGAGGCCCACGAGGCTCGGGACGCCTTCGTACAACTCCGCGTAGTAGTGACGGCCGAGATTGAACGCCGACCGAACGACGCCGACCTCCGTCCCCGTCGGGCGAGGTAAATCGTCGGCGCCGACGGCGCGTTCGATCTCCAGTTCGAGCTCGTCGGGCAGCTTGAAGCCGTCGCCGCTAAAGAACTTGATACCGTTATCGGCGACCGGATTGTGGGACGCGCTGATCATGACGCCCGCGGCGGCCCCGGTACGCCGGGCAACGCTCGCCACGGCCGGCGTAGGCACGATGCCCAGGAGCAGCGCGTTACGCCCAGCCGAGGTAATGCCCGCGACGATCGCCGCTTCGAGCATGCTGCCGGAGACTCGCGTGTCGCGTCCGACGACGATGGGGCGCTGCGCGTCCGGGCCATCGTGCAGCACGACGGCTCCGGCGCGTCCGATGCGAAACGCAAGCTCGGGTGTAAGCTCCAAGTTTGCCACGCCGCGAACGCCGTCCGTGCCGAAAAGCCGGCTCACTTTGCAGCGCCCGCAACGAAGCGCATCTGTACGCGGACCAGATTCGGCGATATGGAAAGCCCCGTCAGCTCCATTCCGCTCGCGTTGACGGCGACGGGCCGAACCATCTCGTCGACGGCCTTTGGGCCCTCGGGAAGCGCGACGTTGGCGTTGACCGACGCGATCTGCGCCAGCAGCGAGGTCGGGGCGCGCACCGTGGCCACGTTCGGGCGGATCTGCGGCTGGTTCACGACGACGCTCGGCTGCGGCTGGCCCATGTAGTGCAGCACGACCGGAAAACTGCGCTCCTCGACCCGTTCGATCGTCAGCGTTACCGAAGCGGGGCTGAGGCTCTGCACCGCGAGGTCTGGGGCAACGAGCTGCACCGGGACGTTATAAACGCCCGCGCCTTTATTGGAAAGATCGATCACTGCCTTGATCTCATCGGGCTTGACCGCCGGTTCTCCTCGTTTACCCGCCACCGTAACGACGGCCTCGCGGTCGGCGAAGTGCGCGACGTAGCCCAGAGTGAGGTTGGCCGTCGAAATCGGAATCGAGAGCTGCTGCTCGCTCTGGCCATCGTCAAAGATCGGATTCGAGGCGAATCGAAAGTAGGCCCAGCCGACGATGGCTAGGGCGACGGCGAGCAGCTTGAGGGCGAAGTTCTTCCGAATCAGCTCCATTAAGGCAAGAGATCGGTCCACGAAACGCGTGGTTTCGACCCGTCACGCTGCGTTCGCAAGCGGGAACGCAGATGCGCGATGAGATCGTTGGGACGGCGGCGTTCGTGACGCGGCGGCCGCGTCACCGCCAGCAGCATCTTGACCAGCCGCTGCTCGTCGTCGACCGGACGCGAAAGCCGGCCGGCTCGCGCGATGCGAATCGCTCCCGTCTGTTCGGAGACGACCAGCACGACGGCGTCGGTCTGCTCGCTCAAACCGACGGCCGCGCGATGGCGCGTGCCCATGCGCACGCCGGTCAGCGGCCGTTCCGCGAGCGGCAGCAAACATCCGGCGGCCTCGATCTCTCCCTCGCGAACGACGACCGCGCCGTCGTGAAGCGGTGAGGCGGGCGTGAAGATCGTGAGCAGCAGCTCCTCCGAGATGTCGGCGTGCAGCGGCGTACCGCTCTCGCAGATCTCTTTCAATCCGCTCTGCTGTTCGATGACGACCAGCGCGCCGCGGCGGTTCTGACTAAGGAAGAATGCGGTTCTCGCCAGCGTGAGCATCGCGCGGTCTTCCGGGCGCCCCGGTCCGAGCTCGGCGTCGTCGCCGCTCTGCAGCCGGAAGAGACCGCCGCGTCCGATCTGCTCCAGCGCGCGACGCAATTCCGGTTGGAAGACGATCGGAATCGTGACCGCCGCGCCGACGAGCAAGAGGCGCAGAATCGTACCGAGCAGGGTGAGATGAAAGAGCGTCGCAAGGCCGAGCAGTCCAACGAGCACCAAAATGCCGATCAAAATCTGCACGGCGCGCGTTCCGCGAATCAGCAGCAAGACGTAGTAGACCAAGACGCTGGTCGCGATGATGTCGATGACGTCGGAGATACCGACGCTTTGCCAGAGCGCGCTGGGTGTCACCGGTCGATCAGCAACTCCAGCACGCGCTCTGCGGAGAGCTCGGGAGTCTGCAGAGCGTCGCCCGTGATCGTCGCAAGCACCGGCGGCGGGAGGGGTGATAGCAACTCGCTTCTTCTTCCGCTGGCAAAGCGGCGCAGCTCGACGTCGATCACGCCGGAGACAACGCGCACGTCGGAGACCCCAGGGTCCCACTCGACGATCAGGCCGCCGTTACAAGGCCGCACGGCGAGCACGCCCGCCGGCCGTCCCTCGCCGCCGAGCGCATCGAGCAAGTGCGGCAAGGCTTCCGGCACCGTAGGGAAAACTGCCAACGCAATGACCGCTGCGTCGTATATGCTCTCGCCTGGGGCCGCGGCGATGTGCGTTAGATCGAAGGGAGCCTCGGTCTCGAGCAGCGCGTACGAACGATCGGCAATAGGACTCACCCGCCAGGTTGCGCGCCCGCCGCGGGCCCGCATGGCGGCATCGATCGCTTCGCGTCGTGAATCGTCCGGACGCCCTGCCACGCTCAGGGTGAAGTAGATCACGTTACATCAAGCGTTCGTCGTCTCGACCGGAAAGAACTCCGCATGGATATCGATCGACGGCGAAACGCAGCCGCGCATCGCGCAACTTCGCCGCATGAGCGGACGCCGCTATATGCCGGTGCCCGGAGACGTGGTGCAAGCGCGCATCCTCGAGGACGGGCAGGCCCTCGTCGAGCGCATCGAACCGCGAACCGCAACGCTGGAACGGCGCAGCGCCGCCGGCCGAGCGAAAACGATGGCGGCAAACGTCGACCTGCTCGTGGCCGTCACGGCGCTTGCCGATCCGCCGCCTCGCCCGGTCACCCTCGATCAGCTGCTTGCCTTTGCCGAGCTCGAAGAGATCGAAGCAGCCATCGTCTTCACGAAGCCCGACCTCGCCGAACCGCAGCGCAGCGGAGACCTGCTCGATATCTATAGCGCGCTGCGCTACCCCGGCCTCTGCATCAACCCCAAGCTCGGCGAGCGGATAGACGAGCTGCGCGACCTGCTGCGCGGCCGTCATGCGATGCTGGTCGGGAACTCGGGGGTCGGCAAATCGACGATCTTCCGCGCCTTAGGCGGGGAAGGGACGGTCGGAGAGGTCTCCCGGCACGGCCTGGGACGGCAGACCACGACGACGGCGCGCCTTTACCGCCTCGAGGGCGGCTTTTTGATCGACAGCCCCGGGATCAACGAGTTCGGTCTCGGGGAGATCGACGCTCCGACGCTGGCCTACGGCTTTCGGGAAATCCGCCCGCTCGCGCCGGACTGCCGCTTCACCGATTGCACGCATCTCAACGAGCCCGACTGCGCCGTCAAGCGAGCAACGACGGAGGGCCGAATCGCCCAAAGCCGCTACGACAGTTATCGCAGGATCTTGCTCGCCGCCCTGGACACCCGTCGCGCGACCCTGATATGATACACGCCGTCGTTTCCCCATAGAGCATAAGGAGCATTCTTGCCGAACATCAAGGCCGCGCAAAAGTGGGCCAAGCAATCCGAGAAGCGCGAGACGCGTAACAAGAGCACGAAAAACCGTTTGCGGACGCTTTTCAAGCGAGCCGTCGATACAGACGAAAACGCCGCGGCGCAGCTCGCCGAGAGCGCGTACGATAAAGCGGCCAGCAAGGGAATCGTCCATCCGAACAAGGCGGCCCGGAAGAAGTCGCGCCTCGCAAAAGCGCGCAAGCGCGCGGCGGCCGCTCCCGCGAAGACCACGAAGACCCGCGGCGGCAAAGCCAAGAAGTAGACGGGCGCGCCGAGCCGTCAGGGATCGACGTTTATCGCGAGGCGAGTCTTTACGTCCGCTCGCGCGAGCGGCAAGAGCTCCGCTCGAATGAACGCCCGCAGCGGTTTGACGCGCCGCGCCTTGAGCGCGATGCGATATCTCCACTCCTCGTTGACGCGCGCGATCGGGTAGGGCGCCGGCCCTAAGACCTCGGCGAGGCCGGCGTCGCGCAGCATGCGCGCGTACCGTTCTGCGGTGCTCTGCACGCGGGCGCGGTCGCGCCCGATCACGCCGAGGTACACGAGCCGGCTCGCCGGCGGAAAATCGAGCTGCGTCCGCTCCGCCAGCTCCGCGGCAGCAAACCCTTCGTAGTCGTGCGCCGCGGCAAAGCGAATCGCGGGATGATCCGGCGCGTACGTCTGCACCAACGCCCCGCCCCGGCGCGCCCGGCCGCTGCGCCCGCAGACCTGCGCGATCAGCGCGAAGCTGCGCTCCGCCGCGCGAAAATCCGCAACGTTGAGCCCAAGGTCGGCAGCCACCACGGCAGCGAGCGTCACCGTGGGATAATCCAGACCCTTGGCGACCATCTGCGTGCCGACCAATACGTCGCCCTCCGCTTCGAACGCCGCGAGGATTCGCGCGTGATCGCCGATGCGCGTCGTCGTATCGGAGTCCATCCGCAGCACACGAGCATGTGGAAAAAGACGGCTCACTTCGCGTGCGACGCGCTCCGTGCCAATGCCGAGATCCAGCAGACTCTCCGCCCCGCAGTTTGGGCAGCGGGACGGAATCGGCATTTGAAAATCGCAGTAGTGGCAGCGCAGCAGCCGTTCGTTGCGATGCACCGAGAGCGCGATGCTGCAGCGCGGACAATGGATCGCCGCTCCGCACGTGCGGCAGAGCAGCGAGCCCGCGCTGCCGCGCCGATTGACGAAGAGGATGCTCTTCTCCCTACGCTCCAACCGCTCGCCGAGCGCCTGGACGAGGGCGCTGCTGAAGATCGCGCGGTTTCCCGCCTCGAACTCCGCGCGCAGATCGACGACGTTGACTTCGGGCAGCGGCAGCGCCGTCGCTCGACTCGGCAGCGTCAAAAGCGCGATCCTGCCAGATCGCGCGGCGGCGTAGCTCTCGAGTGACGGCGTCGCACTCCCGAGCAGCAGCAGTCCGTTTTCCAAGCGCATCCGCTCGCGCGCGACGGCGACGGCATGATAACGCGGTACGTTCTCTTGCTTATACGATGGGTCGTGCGCTTCGTCCACGACGATCAAGCGGACGTCGCGTAATGGCGCAAAGACCGCGCTGCGCGCGCCGACGAGCACGTCGACCTCACCACGCGCACAGGCTTCCCACGCGTCGAAACGTTCGCGCTCGGAGAGCGCCGAGTGAACGACCGCGACTCGGCTGCCGAACGCCGCCCGGAATCGCGCGGCGGCTTGGGGCGTCAGCGAGATCTCGGGAACCAGGACAATCGCGCGCCCGCCCATTTGCACGACGCGTTGGATCGACTCGATGTAGACGAATGTTTTGCCGCTCCCCGTCACGCCGTGCAGCAGGGCCGTCTCGAAGCGGCCGCGTTCCAACGCGGCGCCGATTTCGGCGATCGCCTTGCGCTGCTCCGGCGTCGCCGCGTGCGGGTCGCGGGTCGGCTGCAGCGACGAGAGACCGTCCGCGCGAACGAGCAGTTCGCGCAGCGCACCGGCGCCTACCGCCCGCGCGACCACCGCGTTGGAGAAACCGGCGAGGACGGCGTCGGCCCGCTCGATGCCGGGATTTTCCCGGACGAAGGTCACGAGCGCTTCGGCCTTGGGGCCTCGAATTGCCACGTCGCCGGGCTCTAAGACACGAACGCGGCGCTCGCGCAGGCGGGCGTCTGCAACGCGCCGGATGCGCCGCAGGCTGCCTTGGCGGGTGAGCGTACGTACGTGTGCGAGCAGCGTGCGGCGGTCCGCGACCCGCCGCGCTTCGGGATGGCGCAACAGCTGCTCCAGCGTGAAGCTCTCGGCGAACTCTTCCCAGATCAAGCGGATAAGGCGAACCGGGACCGATCTGGGCGCGCGGGGGGCATCTTCCGTGCGTGCGAGCACGTCGCGAATTCGCGGCACCGCCCCGCCCAAAACGACCGCGCCGAGCGCCTCGCCGAGCGTGCAGAGGTACTGTTCGGCCACGAACCTGGCCAGCGCGAGCCCCGTCTCGTCGAATGCGCGACCGCAGTCGACCCGCTCCCGGATCGGCCGCAGCGCGCGAGGCTGCTCGAGTTCGTAGACCGGCGATACGACAAAACCGATCGCGTCGCGATTGCCCAGCGGCATGCGTACGACGTCGCCGATCCCCAGTGCGCAATCGCCGGGATCGTAGGTTAAAGGCAGATCGTATCGCGAGGAGCGAATGGCCGGCAGGACATCAACGCCGCGCACGGATTCTCTCGGGCGGCCGTGCGAGCGCGGACAGAACGGCACGCACCGTACGATCGTTGCAGACAACGCCGTACTCAACGTCGCCGATCGCTCGCGGCAGAACGAATCGGGCGCTGCCGGCGCGCCGTTTCTTGTCGCTGTGCATCGCGGCCGCGATGGCTTCGGGCGCAAGCGACGTCTGCAACGGCAGGCCGCCCAGCGCCAGCAGCGTCAGCACGCGCAAGTGCTCGGCTTGGCTGAACCGGCCGGTGCGCAGCGCCAGCAAGCCCGCCGCCCGCAGGCCCAGCGCAACCGCCGCTCCGTGCGAGACCCGATACTTTGAAGCCCGCTCGATCGCGTGTGCAAACGTGTGGCCGAGGTTGAGCGTCGCGCGAGATCCCGCCTCGAGACGATCGTCGGCGACAGCCATCGTCTTCACCTTGATCGCCGCCGCGATGACCTCCAGCCACGGCCAGCTGCGGAGCGGGTGAGGCGAGAGCTCTTCCAAGAGCTCGAACAGCTCGCCGCCTTCGATGATTGCGGCCTTCACGATCTCTGCCAGACCCTCGCGCAGTGCCGCCTCGGGAAGCGTTTGCAGCGCGCCGACGTTGCAGAAAACGCCCACCGGATCGGCAAAGGCGCCGGCGAGATTCTTGCCGCCGCGCAGGTCGACGCCCGTCTTTCCGCCGATTGCTGCGTCGACCATCGCGACGAGCGAAGTCGCGACGTGTGCGTAGCGAACGCCCCGCATGTATGTCGCGCAGGAAAAGCCGAACAAATCGCTCGCGACGCCGCCGCCGACGCCAAGTACGAGCGAACCGCGTTCGACTCCCGCCGCGAGCATCGTATCGAGCACGCGTTCGACCGTCGTCAATCGCTTGCGCGCCTCTCCCAGCACAAACGCGGCAACCGGCGCGTGCCCCAGCGTCGCGGCCAGCTCGTCTGCGAGCGCGTAAACGGCGCGTTGTGCATCGCACAGAACGAGGTTCACCGGGCCGCTCCTGCTCAGAAAGGCCATCTGCTCCAAGCTGGGCTCCGTCGAAACGAAAATCGGATAGCCGAGATCGTCGTTGCGCGAGGCCGCCCCCCCTAGGGCTGGAGCGCTATCTTTTTTTCGCGTAGCCATAACAAAATATCGTCGAGCACTTCGCGGTCGCTCATCCGCCGCGCCTCAACGACGTGGTCGGCGGCGGCATAGTCGGGCAGACGGGCCTCGTAGAGCTCGCGGATTCGATCGATCGTCGGACGTGTGCCCAAGAGCGGCCGGCGCTTGCGGTTCCGTTGCACGCGCGCCAAGATCTGCTCGGGGGAGGCCTTCAAAAAGACGCGGTGTGCGCGTTCTGCCAGCAGCGCGCGGTTCTCGGGGACCGTCAGTGCTCCGCCCCCGAGCGCAACGACGCCGCCTTCACCGCTGGAAAGAGCCTGGGCGATCGCTTCGCGTTCGTAACGGCGAAACGCCGCCTCGCCCTCATCGGCAAAGATCGTTGCGACGGTGCCGTGCGCGCGCGCGATCAGGACGTCGGTGTCGTAGAACGGGCAGCCGAGCTCTCGCGCGAGCCGCCGCCCGATCGTCGACTTGCCTGCCGCCATGAAGCCGACCAGCGCTACGTGGCGCTTCACGGCGCATCCGCAGCGTGCTCTCGCGAAAACAGCGCGGCGGCTGCGGAGGTGCTGCGGGAAAGGTTATCGAGCGTTTCCTCGAGCGAATCGCCGCCGTACTTTTCCAGTACGGGCCTCATCAGCGCGAGCCGCACCATCGCCTCGCCGACGATCGCGGCCGCGGGTACGACGCAGACGTCGCTGCGGACGATCGTCGCGGGCGCGTCGGTCTTCTGATGCAAGTTCACCGAGGGCAGCGCCTTCATCAGCGTAGGAATCGGCTTCACAGATATGCGCAGCAGGATCGGCTCGCCGTTGCTCATTCCGCCTTCGATGCCGCCGGCTCTGTTGCTGCGCCGCACGACGCTTTCACCATCGAGCGCAAACTCGTCGTGAGCGCGCGAGCCCGGAGTAGAGGAGGCCTCGGCGCCGAGCCCGATCTCGACCGCGCGAACGGTCTGCATTCCCATCACGGCGCCCGCGAGAATCCCGTCGAGCCGCTGCTTCGGCTGACGGTTGCTGCCGATTCCGACCGGCAACCCGTCGACCCGCACCAGAAACTGCCCGCCAAGGGTGTCGCCCGCGGCTTTTGCGGCGTCGATCGCCGCGATCATCGCGGCCGCACCTTCCGGGTCGGGACAGCGAACGTCGCTGCTCTCGACGTCGGCCTGCTTCCACTCGTCGAGATCGCCGGCTGCGACGCTGCCGATGCGCGCCACGCAACTGCGCGTCACGATGCCGAGCGCCTCGAGAAACTGCGCGCAGATCGCTCCGAGGCAGACCCGCATCGCCGTTTCGCGCGCGCTGGCGCGCTCCAGCACGTTGCGCAGGTCGTGCTGGCGATATTTTAGGGCCCCCGCGTAATCTGCGTGACCCGGCCGCGGATTGCTCAGCGGATCGCCGCCGCCGGTCAACGGATCCATCAGCGCGCGAACCTTTGGCGTCAGATAATCGCGATTACCCACGATGACGGCAATCGGCGATCCGAGCGTCACCCCGCCGCGGACCCCGGCCAGAAACTCGACCTCGTCGCGTTCGATCTGCATGCGAGCACCACGGCCGTAACCGCCTTGACGGCGCGCAAGCGTCTCGTTGATCGCGCCGGCGTCGAGGCGCAGATGCGCCGGAATTCCGTCGAGAATTCCCACGAGCGCCGGCCCGTGCGACTCGCCGGCCGTCAGATACGAGAACATCCCGCGCCCCTTCGGCGCCTCTGGGCGCCCCTACTTCACGTCACCCCTCGCTCGCCGGGCACGAGCTCTTCAAGCGTTCTAGCGCACTGCGGTGCAGCCGCGTCACGTGCCGGCGCGAATAGCCCAAGCGACGTGCCAGCTCGACGACGCTTACTCCGTCGAGATGAATCGCGCGGACGATCTGGCGCTGCAGCGGAGAAAGGGCCGCGAGTATCCGCTCGACGGTAAGCCGGTCCACGACCTCGTCGATGTCGCTGCGCGCGATGCGTCGCTCGGAGCCGCCGATCGCCTCGAAGGAGATCACTTGACCGCTCGCGCGATACGCGCGGACCTCGCGAACCTGCTCGGCGTCCGCACCGATCCGCGCGGCAACGTCGTTCTCGGTCGGCTCGCGCCCTAAGCAGGGCCATAGCTCCCGTTCTGCGGCGCTCCAGCGCCGTTCGAGATCCCGCGTGCTGCGGGGAGCGCGCACGAAGCGCTCGCTGTCGCGTACGTAGTGCATCAGTTCGCCGAGCACGAGAAGCCACGCATACGCCTCGAACGGGGCTGCCTGCGCGCAGTCGTAACGATCGGCCGCCTTGATGAGGCCGATCGCCGCGATCTGTTCGAGAGCGGCGCGATCGAGCCCGCGCCGCATAAACCGATGCGCGCCGCGACGGCAAAGATACCAATACTCCGCGACGAGCCGCTCGCGATCGCTCGGCTGTCGCGCACTGGAAAAAGACAGAGCCACACCCATCAAGCCCCGTTGGAGAAGCACACCCTGCGGCTGCCGCCCAGGGGCTGCAACCGTTGCCAATCGTTATAGCGTACGTAAAGACAAAGCGCAATACGCTCTCAACGACACGCGCATATATGTCCTCATCACCGGCATCAGCGGGCACTAGTGATGTTCCGTCGAACGCGTGCGCCATCGATGACGGCGCGGAAGATCGTCGCGATCGCTGCGCTCGCCTTGCTCGGCTTCGCGGCGCTCCGCGACATGGGGCGGCTCGGCGACTCCCTGCCCTGGAACCGGCTCTACGACTTTGCCGATTTCTACTGCGCCGGGAGCGCCGTCGACCAGCACGCGAACCCCTATCGCTACGAGCCGCTTCACGGCTGCGAACACGCCGTTAACCGCACGCCTGCCTATCGCGCAGACCCACGTCGCGTCGTTCCGGCGCCGCTTCCGCCCTATGATTTTCCGGCTCTTGCGGCGCTGAGCCGACTGAGCTTCGAACGCGCCCGCACGCTGGCCGCGATCGCGATCGTGCTTGCCGTCGTGGCGTCGATCGCGGGTTTGGCCGCGCTCGGCATCCCGGTCGACGTCGCGGCTTTGGCCTTGTTCTTTCCCGCCGGCTATCTGCTGCTCGACGCAGGCCAAATCGTTCCGTTCGCCCTCGCGGCGCTCGTCTTCTGTGGTGTCGCGCTTGCGCGGGGGCGCGATACGCTCGCCGGAGTGCTTGCGGCGCTCATGCTGATCGAACCGCACTTGGGACTGCCCGTTTTCGTCGCAGTGCTGCTCTTAGCGCCGCGCGCTCGCGCGGGCGCGGCGATCGCGGGGCTGCTCATGCTTGCAATCGGTGTTTTTTCGGTGGGCCTCACCGGCATCCGCGAGTACGTTCTCGGGGTGCTGCCCGCACAAGCCGCGGCGGAGACGAGCTACGTCTACCAATACAGCCTGACCTATCTCCTGTCGCGCGCGGGCACACCGGCAGCGCCGGCGCTCATCGTGGGTCAAATCTCCTACGTCGCGATGCTCGCAGCCGGAGTCTGGCTCGGCGCCCGGGTTGCCAAATCGCTCAAGCGCCGCGAACTCATCGCCTATCTACCCGCCGCCTGCGGCATCGTCGGCGGAACGTACGTGCATATGATCGACGTTGCGATCGCCATACCGGCCGCCTTGGTTTTGGCGGTAGCCGTGCGCGGAGGGGCGAGGCTCGTCGCGTCGCTTGCCGTCACGCTGCTCGCCGTTCCCTGGATTGCGGTATGGATCGGCAAGAAGCTGCTCCTCGCAACGCTCTTCGTCGTCGCGGCGCTGCTGCTCCGGTTGAAGACCGCTCCGCTTTCCGCCGCACTCGCGTTCGTCGCGGTCGCACTCGTCGTTTATGGTTTCGAACTCAATCCGCCCCCCGCATTTCCGAGCACAGCCGCCGCCGCAACGTTTTCACCCACCGACTTCGCGCAAACCGCGTGGGCGGCGTACGTCGGCGCGATCGGCAGCTCCGCGCCGGAATGGTTCCTTATCAAAATCCCCACGTGGGCGGCGCTCCTCGCGCTCGTGGGCGTCGCATGGAACGCGGCGCTCGCGCCTCCTTCGCAAACGTGAAGCCTTCCGCGCGCACGCTCCTTCCCGCATTGCTCGTGCTCGTGCTTGGGCTCTTAGCGCTGCGCGATTTTGCGCGGCTCGGCGAAGGACTGCCGTGGCGCACGATGGACGACTTCCCGGACTTTTATTGTGCCGGCTGGGTGCTCGATCGCGGAGGCGATCCGTATGTGTACGAACCGTTGCGGACCTGCGAGCACCGCGTCAACGCAGGCTCTTCCTTCCGCGGACGGCTCTTCGCGGCCAACCCGGCACTGGCGATTCCAGCCCCTCAGCCTGCCTTTGATTTTCCGCCCTACATGCTGCTGGCGCGGCTGCCATTCTCTGGCGCGCGCTTCGTGCAGGGCATCGCGATCGTTGCGGCGGTGGCGGCTGCGGCGTTCGGGCTTGCCGCGCTCGGGATTCCCTGGAGCGTCGCGGCGGCAGTGCTGCTGCTTTCGACGCTGTACGCATCGCTGCGCACCGGTCAGATCGTGCCGTTTGCGCTGCTCGCGCTCGTTGCGTGCGGTCTTTCGTTGGCGCGCGGGCGCGACGCGTGGGGCGGGCTCTTTGCGGCGCTCACCGCGATCGAACCGACGCTGGGTTTGCCGGTGGCCGTCGCGGCCCTGGCCTTCGTGCCGAAAGCACGCTCGACGCTGCTGGGAGCACTCGTGCTTCTTGCCTGCGTTGCCGTGGCCGCCTCCGGCCCGCACGGCACCATTACGTATCTAACGCGGGTCATCCCCGCGCACGCAGCCTCGGAAACGCACTTTCCCTTTCAGTACAGCTTCACGTACGCAGCGGCGCGGCTCGGCGCATCCGATGACGTCGCCCGCATCGCGGGGACGCTCTCGTATCTCGTGCTGCTCGGAGCCGGCCTTTGGCTCGGATCGGCGACCGCAAGCCGTTTGAAGCGGCGCGAGCTCTTGGTCTTTTTGCCGGCGCTCTGCGCGGTCGCCGGGGGTTCGTTCGTACACCAAGAAGAGCTCTGCTTTGCACTCCCCGCGCTCGCGATTCTGTCGATGAAAACGCGCGGCTGGCCGCGCACGATCTCGATCGCCGCGCTTTGCGTCGTCGCCGTTCCCTGGCTCGCGGCCTGGGGGACGAAGCAGCTCTTTGCGGCAAGCCTCTTCGTCTGTGCGCTGACGCTTTGGCGCATGCGCGTCGAGATGCGGATTGCCGTTCCCATCTTCGTTGCGATTGGAGCGGTACTCTATGGCTTCGAACTGCACCCGCCGCAGCTGCCCGTACCGTCGGGCTCTTCGCTGCCCGTTATTGCGCCTGGAGATCTTGTCCAGCGCGCGTGGCAAGCGTACACCGCCCAACGCAGCACGCCGGACGTTGCCTGGTTCGCCATCAAGGTTCCGGTGTGGGCCGCGTTGATCGCGGCGATCGTCGCGGCCGCCGCCGCCAGTCAGCCGGGTCCAGCCGGAGAGGGGACCTCTGCTTCGATCTCCCGGCGCATCTGAACCCAGCCGCGAAAGTTTGCATAGAAGGCGTCATCGGGCGCGGGCGTCGCGACGTGCTCGAACGGACTCAAGTGCCGGTCTACCTTGAGTCGCTCGTAGAGGTCAAGGTCCTTTTCGATCTCACGCCTGCCTTCGTGCGTAAGATACGAGACGCGCGCACATCGAGCGGCGGAGATCCGCAATCGCGTTTCAATATCGAGCTCGTACTCGTCGTGTTGAAGCAAGGGCGTGTGCCAAGCCTCATATTCGAGCAGCGTCGGCGTGCTGGCTGCGATCGCCGCGCGCATCGCCAGCGCCGCCGCACGGATCTCCGGCTGAGCGTTGGGCGCACAACGTAGTTCGAAGAAGTTTTCCCATTCCGTGGCCGTAACGATCACCGTGTGCCACAAGAACGGCTCGAGCAGCCGATTCAGCTCCTGCTTGTGCACGTGCAAGTCGAGCAGTGCGCGGGCATGTACTACCGCGGCATCTCGAGCCGAAAGCCAAACGCGCCGCGCCTGCTCTGCTTCGTCGCCCCGGAGCACCTCACTGGCGGACATCCCGGCTTTGTTGCGTCCCCATTCGAGCGGGACGGCCGGCTCGCTCTCAACGCGTTCGATCAATTTTGCCGTCGGCACGGCACGAGAACTCGCCGAATTTCGTGAATTATGAACGACAAATCCGTCTGCAATGAAGTTGTGATACGGCCCTTCGACTTCGAGGTCGTACGTGGCGCGCACGCCGACGTATTCAACGCAAGCCAGCGCAACGAAGTGCCTGACCATCGCCCATTTTGGCCGCGCAGCCCAGGGCTTTCGTAGAGAAAGGCCGCCCACGGTGTCCCAAAACGATGCGAACGATTCACCTTTCTGAACGTGATCCAGCAATAACAGCTCGAGGTTCCGGCGATGCAAGTCTCGGTGGCACGCCTTGCAGAGGCTCGTCAGGTTCGTGGGGTCGACTGCGCGCTCTGCATTATGCGCTACAGGATCGACGTAATGCGCGTGCAGCTCTCGGGTAGAAGAGCACAAAACGCATTTGAAGCCATTGGCACGGTGCGTAGAGAAGGCGTGCTGGACCGTCCACGCACCAATCAACTTGCGCTGTGGTGTGATGCCCCCACGCCAAAGATGGGACTCGGACCCTCTCCGGACGCGCGCCTTGCTGGGACGGCCACGCGTCGTAAGGTTCGAGTAACGCCGGCCCTTATTCCAGGGCTCCTCGACGTGCGACAGATGCCATACTGCCTCTGGATTCGTGCTCCGTAACCCATGCTTGCGAAACTGGTACTTGATCTGATCCAGCGTAACGCCCGCGTATGCCGCGATCTGCACCGCCGACAATCCTGCGTCGCGAAGGCCGGCCAGCCATTGCGCATCCCTGTATGCGGCAATCCCATTCACTGCAAACTCAGGAGTATTTTTCCAACTCGCTACGTTGCCTGGACTCAACCGCAGCCCGACGGCATCTTCCAAGCGCTGCCAGCCCGAGCGGGTCAGAAATTGGTGGTCCATGGTCGAAAGGATCTTCTGGCCGTTTGTCAGTGTAACTCGGAAGACCGGCTTGTGGCCGGAGAATACGACGTCGCGAATCGACGTATGATAGATCTCACCACTCTCCTCGTTGCAGGAACGCAGCTTCATCGCGGCAACGCGCCACCGCAGCGGTTGACGATTGAGGCCAGCGGCCTTATGCCAGGCGATGAAGTCGGCCCCGCGTACGCGATATCGCTCTCCGTGGCGGAGGATTCGCGGTATTCCCACGCGGCGGGTCAGCAGATCGATCCCCGAGTAGCCGGCGTATCCAGCGAGGTGCGCTAACTCTTCGGCCGTATAGGCGCGATCCGGATCGATTTTCGAGGCGCTTTTTACTTTTCCACGATTTGCTCGCGGCGTGGCACCGTGGTGCCACTTCTCAAAAAGCTCCGCGATCGTCATCGCGAACCGCCGCGTCTTGCCCTTCCGCTTCGAAGGTAAGTCGAAGTAGAGCTTCGTCTCCGCGTCGAGGCAAAAGCTACGGTGCGTATTAAACTCGGCGAGAACGAAGCGCGGGAACGTTACCTCGAGCGTCGTCAGCCGGACGCCGACCGGGCTGACGGAGTCCAGCAAAACGCGCGCACTATAGGCCACTAGGACCCTGCCGAAAGTCTAGCCGCGATAGCGCAGGAACGCCGGGACGTCGATGTCGTCCATCGTTACCGGCGAGACCGCCTCCAGTTTATTCGGCTCGAAGGCGTAGCCGCTCTGGGCGCCGCGGTAGCCGCGCCGAGCGCCGAATCCCGCGGCCAGTACGGTGACGCGAACGCGCCCAGTCATCGCCGGATCGACCGATGCACCGAAGATGATCGCGGCGTCGGGGTCGACGGCGCGGCTGATCATTTCCGCGGCCTCGTTGACCTCGTACATCGCCATGTCGGGACCGCCCGTGATGTTGAAGATGACGCCCTGCGCGCCCTCGACGGTCGTCTCGAGCAACGGCGATGCAATCGCTTTTTGGGCGGCGTCGGCGGCACGATGCTCGCCGCTGCCTTCGCCGATGCCCATCATCGCGGAGCCGGCGTCGCTCATGATCGCCTTCACATCGGCGAAATCGAGATTGATCAAACCGGGCTGCGTGATCAGGTCGCTGATCCCGGCAATGCCCTGGCGCAAGACGTCGTCGGCGAACGAAAACGCCTCGTTCAGCGGCGTCTTCTTCTCGATGATTTGCAGGATGCGCTCGTTAGGAATCGTGATCAGCGTGTCGACCTTGCTCTCCAGCTCGGCGATGCCGTTCTCGGCGACCTGCATGCGCTTCTTCCCTTCGAAAGCGAAGGGCTTCGTAACCACGGCGATCGTCAACGCGCCGGACTCGCGCGCGATCTCGGCGATCACGGGCGCCGCGCCGGTACCGGTGCCGCCGCCCATGCCGGCCGTCAGAAAGACGAGATCGGCACCGTCGAGGATCATCGCTAGGTCTTCGCGCGAAGTCTCCGCCGCCTCGCGCCCGAGCGTGGGATTCGCTCCCGCACCAAGGCCTCGCGTCTGGCTTCCGCCGATGTGAACGCGGTTCTCGGTCAGCGCGCCGCGCAGCGCCTGCACGTCGGAGTTCACCGCAAAAAAGTCGACGCCGGCCAGGCCGGCCGCCACCATGCGGTTGACGGCATTGCAACCGCCGCCGCCGATTCCGATCACCTTGATCGTCGCTGCATGCACCGGCTCTTGAACGGAACGTCGTACGTCGGTCATCTCTTGCGGTTCCTCCGTCGAAAAAAGGTTAGGGAGCGAGGGATCGGGTCTCTCTAGGTCCATAGATCTGCGAGCCAGCGCTGGATTCGCCCTCCGATGCCGTTACGCCGCCTTCCGTGGACCGCATCTTCGCCGTGGCCATTTGCGCCGAAGACGACGAGTCCGAGGGCCGTCGCATACTGCGGCGAGGCCATCGCATCGGTCAATCCGCCGATCGAGTTCGCCGTTCCCACCCGAATCGGCAGATTGAAGACTTCCTCGGCGATCGGTTCGATGCCGGGCAGCAACGCGCCGCCGCCCGTCAGCACGACCTCTCCGAGCACGAGGTCGCGCGGCACGTTTTCGACGATCTTCTGGCGGGCCATGCGCAGCGTCTCCAAAACTCGCGGCACGACGATCTGGCGCAGCTCGGCGGTCGAGTGCTCTCTTTTAGCCCGACCGTCCAGGGTGCGCACGGAGAAGGGCTCGCCTCGCTCGCTGGCGCCATGGCGTTTCTTCACGTCTTCGGCCTCCGACAGCGTCGTCTTCAAGCCCAAGGAGATATCGCTGGTCAGGATGTTTCCGCCGACCGGAATCGTCGCCGTATAAATCGCGCTGCCCAGCGAATAGACGGCGATGTCGGTCGTGCCGCCGCCGATGTCGAGCATGACGACTCCAACCTGCTTCTCTTCGGCGAGCAGCGTCGCCGCCGAACTCGCCAGGGGCTCGAAAACGACGCCGCTGGTTTCAAGCCCGGCTCGCTCGACGCACTTCAGCACGTTGGTGATGAAGCTGGTGCTGCCGGTTACGATGTGCGTGTCTACCTCGAGGCGCCCGCCGGACATCCCGATCGGGTCGCTGACGCCCTCCTGGCCGTCCACGGTAAAATACCGGGGCAGCGCGTGGATGATCTGCCGGTCGCTGGGAAGATTGATGATCTTGCTCGCGTCGATGACGCGCCGCACGTCCCCCGAGGTTACCTCGCGATCCTCGCTGGAGACCGCGACGACGGCACGGTTATTCGTGCTGCGAATGTGCTCGCCGGTGATGCCGACGAGCGTTTCGTTGAAGTGCACCCCGGCCATCCGTTCGGCCCTCTCCGTCGCGGCCTCGATCGACTTGATTGTCTCGTCCAAATCGACGACGACCCCTTTGCGCATTCCCAGGGTCGGAGCCTCACCGAAGCCGACGATTTCGAGGCCCGTCGGGCCGGCCGTCGCGACGACCATACAGGTCTTGGTCGTACCGATATCGAGCCCGCAAAGGGTCTCGTGCTTCATGCGCTCCGTCACCTATCTGTTTTCGAGTTGCTCCGGGGGGAGTTTAACCACGATATATTGTGGTTATTTCGCTCGACTCCTACTACGTATAGACGGAGCCGCGCGGATTGCCAAGCCTTAGCGCACGCAGGCTCATCTCCTTGAGGACAAATCGCCTACTTGTGTGGAGAACTTGTGCACAAATCCCAACGATAAAAAATCGCTCCGCCTCTGGCAGCAAGTCTCGACATCGGGTATGATCCATTGTTAATCGCACTCCTTTTTATCATCGGGAGTCTTTAGTGAATCGCACGTTTGCTTTGCTCGCCCTGACGCTCGGACCGCTTGCTCCGCTTTGCGCGCACGCCGCGACGGTCGCCGCGACCACGCTGCCGGACGGGACGTACACCGTGAAAGTCGAGAAAATCGTCGATCCGAAACACGTGCAAGTCCAGATGGATAACGGCAACGACGTGACGCTCGCGGCGGGGCGCGCTTCGGTCGACTTTTCGAAGCTCCAGCCGAACGACCAGATCAAGCTGTCGCTGATCAGCGGCACGGTCATGGTCTACTTGGACCTCACTACCCACTAGACGGCTGTCGCTCCTAGCGATAGACGATCACCGGCGTGTTCGGCGCGCGAAGGTCGAGCGCCGAGATTTTTCGCTGCGTGCCGCCGGTTTGCGAGATGATCGCGCCGGCAAGCGCAATCTTTTTCTCTAGATTTTCGGGCGCGCCCAGCAACAGGCGCATGCCCCCCGGAAGCTCCGCCGCCAAGTCCCCGTAACGATCCAGCGAGAGCGCCGTCACCTTCGTGCCTTTGCCCGATAAGGTTTCGTAGGCGTCTCGCAGCTCCAGCGCGTCCTTCGATGTAACGAACTCGCCGGGTGTCAACGTAAGCGTTGTGCCAAGCGACAAAACCGGAAGGGTTTGCGTGCTGGCCGGTTCTTCTAACACGCGAAGCGAGCGGTCGACGACCGCGGTATCGTCGTCCACTTGCAGTACGGCGACCGGCACGCGCTCGCGCACGACGATCTTGAGCGTGGCCGGCGGGAGCCGGTGGATCGACACCGACTCAACGTACGGAATTCGCCCGATGCGCGCGGCGATGGCCCCGGTGTTCTCGAGCCAGATGCTCCGGTTGGGCGAGATCCGTGCGGCTTGCAGAATCTCGCTGGTCGTTACCTTGCGGTTTCCCGACACGGCGACGTGCGCGAGATCGAAGCCGGGCCAGGTTGCGAAGAACCCGAGGGCGCCGGCGACCACAATCCCCGCGAGGGTAAAAAGGATCCAAAACGGGCGCACTCGCGACGCCGGCGAGCGTTTTGTCCGGCGCGTCCTCGCGTAGCTCACGCGAGCACGAACCGTTCGATCGCCTCGGCCACTCCGTCGTGTTCGAGATCGGCGACGATGGCGTCGGCGGTTTCGCGCAGCTCCGGCGGCGACGAGCCCATCGCAATCCCGAGCCCGGCAACGCGCAACAGCGGCGCGTCGTTCCAGGAGTCGCCGATCGCTGCGGTCTGCTCGAGCGGTACGCCAAGGCGCTCGGCAACGAAACGCAGCGCAGCCCCTTTGTCGACCTGCGGATCGAGTATCTCGACGAACTCCGGTAAACTGCGCGTCACGTACGCGCGTCCTCCGAGCGTGTCGCGCAGCTTTACGGCGTAGGCCGCGGCCTCCGGCGCGTCGGCCACGACGACTCCCTTCGTCGCGGGACTATCGGCAAACGCCTCGCGCAGGGAAGGTACGACGATGGATTCGCTCTGGGCCAGCGACGCGTAGAGTTCCGAAAAGCGATTGCGCGACTCGCAGTAATACTCGTCGTTCCGATAGAGCTGCAAGTGCATGCGGTCCCGCTCGGCCAGCGATGCAAGCTCGCGCACGACGTCGTTTTCCAGGGCTCGATGATCCAGCACCGCGTCGCTCTCCGGGTCGATGATCGCCGCGCCTTGATAGCAGATTATCGGCGCATTGAAGCCAAGCTCGCGCGCGAAGGGCAGCGTTGCACGGTACATCCGGCCGGTCACCAGACACCCCGAGACGCCGGCAGCCTTCATTCGTTCGATCGCTGCCCGGACGGCGCTCGAGATCGAAAGGTTTCGGCCGACGAGCGTTCCGTCAACGTCGAAGGCCACCAGCCGAATCATCGGTCTTGGCGCATTCGTGCGGTTTGGGCGTGGTGCAGGAAACCGTCGCGCTCGGCGAGTGCAGCCAAAACGCCGGCATCCGCGGCGAGCCGCTCGGCGCTGTTTTCAACCGCGCTGAAGCTGCGGGTGAAGTCCGCCAGCGAGAGGCAAGAAGCGAAACGGGCGGTTCCCCCGGCCGGGGCGATAGCGTTGGTCCCCGCCAGGTACTCCCCGCTGACCAACGGCGTCGAGTCACCGATCAGAATCGTGCCCGCCGTCGTAATCCGTTCGAGGTACGACCACGCGTCGCGCACCTGCAGGCAGAGATACGCCGGCGCAAACCGGTTGATCAGGTTGAAAAGCTCGTCTCGCGACCCGACGGCAACGAGCCGGGCGTTGGTCGCGATTACCTTGCGAACGGCCTCGCTGCGCTCCAGGGATTCCAGGTCGAGCGTGTCGATCAGTTGAGCGACGGCCTCGAGCAGCGAGCGCGACTCCGAGATCACGACCGCTCGCGCGACGCCGGGCCGTTCCGCGGCTGCCAGCAGCTCTCCGACGACGTATTCGCTGCTCGCTCCCTCGTCGGCGACGATCAGGGCTTCCGGCGGACCGGATAAGCCGTCGATGCCGCAACGCCCGTAGATCTGGCGCTTCGCCTCGGTCGTCCACGTACCGCCGCGGCCAACGATCTTATCGACCGCGCGCAGCGAGTGCGTGCCGAACGCGGCCGCGGCGATCGCCTGCGCGCCGCCGACGGCGTAGAGCTCGTCGACGCCGCAGAGAGCGCACGCAAAGAGCAGTGCGGCATCGAAGCCGTCTGCGCCGGGCGGCGACAAGACCGCGATCCGCGCCACCCCCGCTATCTTCGCCGGCACCGCACCCATGAGGATCGAGCTCAATGCCCCCGAGCGCGCCGCGTATACCGCGACGGATCTCAAAGGACGGCGCGCTACGGCATAGCGCGATCCGTCTTCTTCGACGTAGGAGATATCGGGCAGGCGCTGACGCTGATGAAAGCGCGTCAGGCGTTCCCGTTCCAAATCGAGGGCCGCGGCGATCTCGCGCGGTACGTGCGGCCGCAGGTTGTCGAGCATCGGAATCGCGACGCGCAGCGACGTGTCGAACGGCGCGTCGTCGAAGCGGCGCGCGTACTCGATCACGGCTGCGTCGCCGCGCGCCTCGACCGCAGCGAGAATACCGGCGACTTCGGTGCGCACCGCTTCGGGCGCGCTCCAGCCGGTGAAGACGACGCCGGTCAACGAACTCGGATCGCCGGCGGCGATGACCCTCATCCGTACGCGTCCAGCGTGCCTTCGCGCACTCCGTGCGGTGCGAAGATACGTTCGAGCTCGCCGCGCACGCGCGCATCGCCGGCGATCGCGCGGGCAACGCGCTGCGAACGGCCCGCAACGTGCAGGACGACGGGAACCTCTCCCGGCCACTCGTCGATCAGGAGCGCGAGCCGGTCGATCTGCTCGCGGTCCGTTACGTCGACGTGCCAGCCGCGGGAGCCTGGCCTGACCAGCGCAACGGGCGGTGGAACAAAGTTCGAGACTTCGTTGGCAGCCACCGAGAGCTCGACGCGCGGTTCGTCTCCCGGTGCGCCCCCCGGGCGCTCGCGAAATCGCAGCCGGCCTTTCACGATCAGGACGGCGTCATCTTCGAACAGCTGCGCGTAGCTTGCGTACATCTTCGAAAAGAGCACCACGTCGCAGAACCCCGTCGTATCGGCGAGCTGTGCCAGCAAAAGCTGCTGTCCCGACTTCGTCAGCGTCCGGCGGACCGACGTAACCGCACCCGCGATCGTAACCGGCGCGTCGTCTTGCAGATCGGGAAGCTCTTTCATCGGGACCGCGCCGCCGCGTCGCAATGCCGGCTCGATCTCGGCGAGCGGGTGGCCCGAGACGAAGATGCCGAGCGTTTCGCGCTCCCACGTCAGCATCTCGCGGGTCGTCGGCGCGACGACGCTGGGGAGTTTCGGCGCGAGGACGGGCCCATCGGCGGCGCCGCTTCCGAAGAGCGAGGCTTGTCCAAGTTCTGCGTCGCGTGTCGTCCGCGCGGCGAGCTCGAGAGCCGTGTCGAGCGCCGCCAGTTTCTGCGCGCGGTTTCCGCTCGTGGAGTCGAGGGCACCGCACTTGATCAGCGCCTCCAAAACGCGTCGGTTGACGTGCCTGGCATCGACGCGCGACGCAAGGTCGAAGAGATCGCCGAACCGGCCGTCCCGATCCCGGGCCTCGATGATCGCCCGCACCGCCGCCTCGCCGACGCCTTTGATCGCGGCCAAACCAAAGCGTATCGAAGCACCGACGACGGCAAAGTCGACCAGCGATTCGTTGACATCCGGCGGCAGCACCTCGATGCCGATCTTCTTCGCTTCGTCGATGTACTCGACGAGCTTGTCGGTCTTGTCCTTCACCGAGGTCATCAGCGCCGCGAGATACTGCAGCGGGTGATTGGCCTTCAGATAGGCGGTCTGCAAAGCGATCCAGGCATACGCGGCGGCGTGCGACTTGTTGAAGCCGTAGCCCGCGAAGGGCTCGACGAAATGGAAGATTTTCTCCGCGAGCGCGCGATCGATTCCCGAGGTTCGCATCGCGCCGGTTACGAACTTCTCTTGATAGAGCGGGATCTTCTCCTTTTGCTTTTTCCCGATGACCTTACGGAGTTCGTCGGCTTCGCTCATCGTGAAGCCGGCGATCTCGCGCGCCAGCTGCATCGCCTGCTCCTGGTAGACGGCGGTGCCGTAGGTCTCGGCCAGTATCGGCTCGAGCTTGGGATGCAGGTAGTGCGGCTTCGACCGGCCGTGTTTGTTGGCGATGTACTGGGGAATCCAGTCCATCGGGCCGGGACGGTAGAGCGCGACGAGCGCGACGATGTCCTCGAAGCGTGATGGCTGAAGCTCGGCGCAGACTCGCTTCATCCCCTCCGACTCGAGCTGAAAGACGCCCATCGTCTCGCCGCGCCCGAGCATTTCGAAGGTCTTGGCGTCGTCGAGCGGGATCGTTGCGAGGTCGAACTCGGCATCGATCGTGCGCCGGATCTCGCGCACCGCGTTCTCCATGACGGTAAGGTTGCGAAGGCCGAGAAAATCCATTTTCAGCAGGCCGATGCGCTCGATCCAGTTCATGTCGTACTGCGTGTTGACGCCGCCGTCGCCGAAGCGCACGAGCGGCGTGTACTCCGTGAGCGGACCGGCCGAAATGACGACGCCGGCGGCGTGCGTCCCCGCGTTGCGCGCCAGCCCTTCGATCTCTTTGGCCGTGTCGAGCAGCTTGCGTATCTGCGGCTGCATCGCGTAGATCGAGCGCAGCTCGGGGATCTGCTCGATCGCCTTGGAGATCGTCAAGCCGCCGGGGCCGGCCGGAATCAGCTTCGCGATGCGGTCGACGTCGGGCAGCGGCACGGCGAGCGCCCGGCCCGCGTCTCGCACGGCCGCCCGCGCGGCCATCGTGCCGAAGGTCACGATCTGCGCGACGCGATCCTTGCCGTATTTTTCGGTAACGTACGCGATCACTTCATCGCGCCGCTCGACGCAGAAATCCGTGTCGATATCCGGCATCGAGATTCGCTCGGGGTTGAGAAAGCGCTCGAAGAGCAGATTGAAGCGCAGCGGATCGAGGTCGGTAATCTTTAGGCAGTACGCGACGAGCGAGCCGACCGCCGAGCCGCGCCCCGGCCCCACCGGAATCCCGCAGTCGCGTGCGTATTTGATGAAATCCCAGACGATCAAGAAGTACGAAGAGAAGCCCATCTTCGTGATCACGTCGAGCTCGTAGTCCAGGCGGGTACGCAGGCTCGGGTCGCTGGAGACGCGGTCGTCGCCGTACCGTTCGCACAGCCCGAGCTCGCAAAGCTCGCGCAGGTATTCCGCATCGCTTCGCGCCGCGTCGTCCGCTTCGCCCGGTACGGGATACTGCGGCAGGTGGAAGATCTTTTCGGGAATACGGATGTCGACCCGATCGGCGATGCGCGCCGTATTCTCGCAGGCCTCCGGATAGTCGCTCCACAGCTCGTACATCTCGGCGCCGCTCTTGAGATAGAACTGGTCGGAGTAGAACCTCATCCGGTTCGTATCGGAGACGGTCTTGCCCGTGCCGATGCACAGCAGCACGTCGTGCGCCGCCGCGTCTTTTTGTTCGAGGTAGTGCGAATCATTGGTCGCGACGATTGGAATCTCGAGCTCGCGCGCCAGGCGGACGAGGCCTTCGTTGATCGCGTCCTGCTCGGGCATCCCGTGGCGCATCACTTCGATGTAGAACCGGTCGCCGAAAATTTCGCGGTACGTCTTGGCGTTCTGTCGCGCCGTCGCCTCGTCGCCGCGCAGCATCGGAGCGGCGACGAGCCCCGACATGCAGCCGGAAAGAACGATCAAGCCGTCGTTGTGCTGTGCGAGCAAGTCGAGGTCGATGCGCGGCTTGTAGTAGTAGCCCTCGAGGAAGCCTTTGGATACGAGCGCGACCAGATTGCGGTAGCCGACCAGATCGGCGGCCAGCAGCGTAACGTGCGCCTCTTCTCTGGCGCTGCGGTCGAGGCGCCCGCGCGGCGCGAGGTAGGCCTCACACCCGAGAATAGGAGTAAGCCCCATTTCTCTCGCGGTGTAGTAAAACTCCATCGCGCCGTACATTACGCCGTGATCGGTCAGGGCGACGGCGGTCGCTCCTTCCTCCGCGGCTCTCCGGCAGAGGCGGTCGATGCGGCAAGCGCCGTCAAGAAGCGAGTATTCCGAATGGACGTGAAGGTGGACGAACCGGTTCAAGCGCGCTTTCCCACGAGGTTAACATGTACCGTATGCGCGGCGCGCGACCCTGCGAAAAGGCGCCTGCGCACGGACGGAGCTCCGCTTCGCGAGCGCGAAGCAGCGCGTCCGAAAGGAGCCAGCTTGACATGCAGCTCGAACCCTATCTCTTTTTTCATGGCCGTTGCGAGGAGGCGCTGAACTTCTACAAAGAGTGCCTGCGCGGCGAAATTTCCGGCCTCAATCGTTTCGCGGGATCGCCGATGGAATCGCAAGTCGACGCGAGTTACAAAGACAAAGTCATGCACGCGAAGTTCCAGGCCGACGGCGTGAGGTTCATGGCCTCGGACGGCCGGCCCGGACCCGGACCCGACGGCGAGGACGACGTCGCTCTCTGCCTCTCGACCACCGACGACGCCGAGGGCGAACGCGTCTTTAACGCGCTGGCGGAGGCGGGCAAGGTCGACATGCCCTTGGAGCAAGCGTTTTGGGGCGGGAAGTTCGGAGCGCTTACCGACCGGTTCGGCGTGCAGTGGATGGTCAGCGTAGACCAGGCCGAGGGATAACCGGCCGGCTCGACCGCGATCTGCTCGAACTCCGCGGGGGAGCGAGGCGCTCGACGTCGCTCCCGATCGCCCGCAAGATCGAGCTGCTGACCGCGTGCCGAGCGTCGACCGCCGCGGCTGCGCCGCGCTGGGCGGATCTCGCTGCCGAGGCAAAGGGTACGGCGGGCACCTCCCTCGCCGGGGAGGAGGCCATCACTGGTCCCTGGGCGGTGCTCAACGCGCTGAGCGCCTTCATCGCCACCCTTCGCCGAATCGAAGCGCGAGAACGGTCGAACCTCAAGTCACGACCGGTCGGGCGGGGAGGGTCCCAGATCGCCGTCGAGGTCTATCCGGCGGGGCTGCGTGAGCGGCTGCTTCAGCCCGGCCTGCGCGCCGAAGTCTGGATGCGGCCGGGCGTCACCGCGGAGAATCTTGGCGAAAGCGTCGCCGGCTGGTACCGGCAACGCCGTGCGGCGCCGGCGGTCGTAGCGGTCCTCGGCGCGGGAAATATCAGTTCGATTGGGCTGCTCGACGTGCTGTATAAGCTGGTCGCCGAGGGCGCGGTCTGCGTGCTGAAGGTGCACCCGTTGCTCGGCTACCTCGCTTCGATCTTCGAGGGCGCGCTCGCACCCCTCGTCGACGACGGGTACCTTCGTTTCGCGTACGGCGACGCCGCCGTCGGGCGCTACCTCTGCACGCATCCGCTGGTGGACGCGATCCACGTTACCGGTAGCGAGGCGACCTATTGCGACATCGCGGCTGAAAACGCCGCCGGCAAGCCGATCACGAGCGAGCTTGGCAACGTCAGCCCGGTAATCGTTCTCCCCGGACGGTGGAGCGAGCGCGCGCTGCGTTTCCACGCCGAACAGCTCGCCTCAGCGAAGCTGCACAACAACGGCTTCAACTGCATCGCGCTGCAGGTGCTCGTGCTCTGCGCGCGTTGGCGCCAGCGAGAAGCATTCATCGGCGAGCTGCGCCGCACGTTCGCGGCCGCGCCCGACCGGATTGCCTACTATCCCGCCTCGCGCGAGCGTTGCGCTGCACTCGCCGCCGGGCGCCCGGGAGCCGTGACGTTCGGCGGCGCCGGAGACGAACGGAGCGCACGCGCGATCCTCCCCGCCGATCCGAACGACATGCGAGAGCCGCTCTTTTCGCGCGAAGCGTTCGGGCCGCTCCTCGCCGTCGTCTCGCTCGACGCCGGCGACGCCGAGAGTTACCTTCGCGCCGCGGTAGACTTCTGCAACCAGCGGCTGCGCGGGGATCTGGCCGCCACCCTGATCGTCGATCCGCAAACGCAGCGAAAGAGTCGCCGGGCGATCGACGAGGCACTGGCGTCACTGCAGTATGGGTGCCTCGGAGTCAACATCTGGAGCGGCGTCGGCTTTCTGCTGCCCGCCGTTCCGTGGGGCGCCTACCGCGGCCAAACCGGCACGGCGAGCCCGAGCGGCCAAGGCGTCGTCCATAACTCGCTGCTGCTCTCCAATACCCAAAAGGCCGTCCTGCGCGCGCCTTTCCTTCCGGCGATTCGCGCGCTACGGCCGCCCTGGTTTATCGCCCATCGCAACCAGGCGGCATCGGAGCGGCGCTCTGTGCGCTCGAAGTCAAGCCGTCGCCGTTGCGGCTCGCCACGATCGCCTGGCTAACGCTGACCGGCTAGCGCTCCGCCGTACTGAACGGAAAGCTCCCAACGATAGCCGTCGGGATCGTGAAACCACAACCCCATGTGCGGCGAGCCGGGCGTCTCCGGCCCGATCTCGTCGCCGGGGTCTTCGACGTCGATGTGATGCTGTTTGAGAAGCTCGAGCGCCCCGCGCAAACGCGCCATGCTCGGCAGATGGAACGACATATGGCCGAGCGTCGCCGGATGCGGCACGCCCGCGTGCAGGACGATCGTGACGTGTTCGTTCGATAGGCCCACGTAGTCGTCGCCTTCGAAGATCGTCTCGAGATCGAAGAGTCGCCGCCACCACCGCGCGCTCGCTTTCGGATCGCGCACGGCGAGTCCGAAGTGTCCGACCACGCCAAGCTCTATTTTCATATCGCGCGCGCCGTCTGCAGCATCTCCAGCACTCGCTGGGCTGGGAGCGCGTAGACGGTCGCACCGTTACGTCCCGTCATCGTCTTGGCTTCGAAGAGCGCGTCGTAGATCGCGGCCTGGGTCGCTTCTGCGGTCGCCGTATAGAGCGCATCGAGCGCGTCGTCGTCCTCGAGAATCGGCTGTTTCGGCGCCTCGACGGTATAGTTTGCAACCCGCTCGAAGACGTGCGATGTCGAGAACCCGATAATCAGATCGCCGCTGCCCGTTGAGGACGTCAATCCCGTCCTCGCCATTCCCATCGCCGCGCGCAGCGTCAACGCACGCAGCTGGCGGCCGTTCAGCGGAGCGTCGGTCGCAATAACGATCACGATGCTTCCTTCGGCAAGTCGCCCGTGCAGCGCGGTTCGCTTGGGATAGATCGGACGATACTCGCTTTCGAGACGCTCGCCGACGGGTACGCCGACGATGTTGAGCTGACGCCGGCGGCTTCCGGTGTTGTCATTGACCAGCACGCCGACGCGATAGCCGCCTTCGCCGGCCGGCAACACGCGCGACGCGGAGCCGATTCCCGCGCGGAAGCCGAACGCGTTCATTCCGGTACCGGCGCCGACGCTGCCTCGTGCGAACTGGCCCGGCGCGGCGGAGTTGAGCAAGCCGACCACGTCGCTCGGCGTGACCGCTCGCGCCTGAATGTCGTTCAGTAGCCCGTCATCGCATTCCGCGACCACCGGCAGGGGAACGTCGTCGCCGCGACCGACCGCCGGGTGGTGCTGGATAACCCAGCTGACGACGCCGTCGGCCGCGCGTCCAACGTCCAGCGTGTCGGTCAACACGATCGGCTCTTCGAGATAGCCGGACTCGTCGATCCAGTGTGTGCCCGTCATCTCGCCGTTGCCGTTGAAAGCGAAGAATGCAGCCGACACCTTGTGGTCCCAGGGGTCCGGGTTGGGAAGAACGGCCGTCGCACCGGTACGAGCGTCACTTCCTTCGACTTTGGTCACATGCCCGACGCGGACGCCGGTGACGTCGGTTATCGCATCCAGCGGACCGGTCGCAAAGAACCCGAAGTGGAAAGGGAGAACGGCAAGGGTGGGCAGGAGAAGCATCCAGCGCATGCTTCCTGCATTGGACTCAATGGAAGTACCGCCTGCAGGCTCGTTCATGCAGCGTGGGAAAGCACTATTAGAGAAGCCGTTTTAGCAGGATATACAGGAGGAGTCACCATTCTTTCGCTTCCCGAAAAACTCAAGGTCGTTAAACTGTGGGAGAACCTCTCCGCACCGGCGCTGATCGAGCACGCGATCGCGCGAGGCGAAGGCGTGCTCGGCCCGAGCGGACAGCTGATCGTCGACACGCGTCCGCACACCGGCCGCTCTCCCAAAGACAAATTCTTCGTTCGCGAACCCTCGAGCGAAGCGCACATCGATTGGAGCGAAGCGAATCAAGCGATCGCCCCGGAGCAATTCGACGCGTTGTGGGACCGTGTCGCCGCCTATCTCTCGGAGCGTGAAGTCTATTCGCTCGATTGTTACGCCGGCGCCGACGAACGCTATCGAGTTCCGATCCGGGTCTATACGGAGCTTGCCTGGCATAATCTGTTCGCGCGCCATCTCTTCATCACGCCGGAACGCCCGGTCGCCGATTTTGTTCCGGAGTTCACGGTCGTCGATGCGGCGCTTTTCCAAGCCGATCCGCAGCGTGACGGAACTCGTTCGGGAACCTTCATTCTCGTAAACTTTGCACGGCGCATGATCCTCATCGGCGGAACGCGTTACGCCGGCGAAATCAAGAAGTCGGTATTTACGGTCATGAACTACCTGCTGCCGCTGCGCGAGACGCTGCCGATGCACTGCTCGGCTAATCAAGGCCGGCAGGGCGACGTTGCGATTCTTTTCGGCCTCTCGGGCACCGGAAAGACGACGCTCTCGTCCGATTCTCGCCGGCCGCTGATCGGCGACGACGAGCACGGTTGGTCTGCCGACGGCGTCTTCAACTTCGAAGGCGGCTGCTACGCGAAGGTGATTCGTCTCTCCCCGACGGCCGAGCCCGAGATTTGGGCGGCCACCAATCGCTTCTCCACCGTTATCGAGAACGTCGTGTACGACGAGCAGACGCGTCAACTCGACGTCGACTCGGATGCGAAAACGGAGAACACGCGCTCGGCCTATCCGCTCGAATTCATTCTCAATATCGTCCCGTCGAGCCAGGCGGGACACCCAAGAACGATCATCATGCTCACGGCCGACGCATTCGGCGTTCTGCCGCCGATCTCGAAGCTGACGCCCGAACAGGCGATGTACCACTTCCTTTCGGGCTACACCGCGAAGGTTGCCGGTACGGAGCGTGGGATCAGCGAGCCGCAGGCAACGTTCTCGACCTGCTTCGGCGCACCGTTCATGGTCCACCATCCGACGGTGTACGCGCGTCTGCTCGGGCGAAAGATCGACGAGCACAAGGTGACGTGCTGGCTGGTGAACACGGGCTGGACCGGCGGTCCGTACGGAGTCGGCCACCGTATGTCGATCGCGCACACCCGCGCGATGGTCAACGCCGCGATCGAGGGCCGGATTCCCGATTCGTACGAAACCGAGCCGTTCTTTGGCTTAGCGGTTCCGACCGCCGTTCCGGAGGTCCCGACGGAGGTTTTGAATCCGCGTAACGCCTGGGCCGACAAGGACGCTTACGACGCGCAGGCGCGCAAGCTATCGCAGCTCTTCTTCGACAATTTCAAGCGTTTCGAAGGGCACGTCTCGGACGCGGTCAATGCGGTTGCGATTAAACCGCTTGCCCGGTCCTAATCGCAGGTTCAGGCGGCTAGCCGGGGCCACCGCTAAGATCATCCCATGAAGATCAACCTCCTTACCGCGGGCGCCTTAGCGGTGGCGCTTGCCGTACCGGTCTCTGCCTTGGCCCAGCAAAGCCAGCAGCCGGGTGCACAAACACGCCATCAACACACGACGCCGAGCGCCGCAAAGATCCAGCACCGCTGGATGAAGCGATTTGGCCACCTGAACCTCTCCGGGGATCAGCAGCAGCGAATTCAGTCGATGGTCGATCAGTATTCGCAGTCTCACCCGGCGGGCAGCCCCGTCGATCGTAACGCCACCAAGGAGCTGCACCGTCAGATCATGGGCGTGCTCAGTTCGGATCAGCAGGGCCAATACCAGCAGGAGCGTCAAGCGCATCGCGCTCAGATGCAGCGCCGCGGCCAAGGTCAAGGCGCCAACTACCAAGGTCAGAACCCCCAGCAGCAACCGCAAGGTTATCAAGGGCAGCCGGATCAGGGCCAGCCCGATCAAGGCCAGCAGTACCAGGGACAACCCAATCAGGGGCCGCCCGAGCAGGGGCCGCCAGAGCAGGGGCCGCCCGAGCAGGGCCCGCCTCCGAATCAAGGCCCGCCTCAGGGCCAAGCGCCGCCGGATCAGCAACCCCCGGCGTAGTTTGCGCGGCGCCGGCATGCGCGCCGGCCGTCAAGGGTAAGTAAGGCTCCCGTGAGAGTTAATTCGAGACGAGCGGGAGTCTTTTGTTGTGTCGCGCTGCCGGCAACCCTCATCTCGGCCTGCGCCGCGCTGGCGAGCCCGAAGTTAGACGTACCTCCGGGTTTTACGATCGAGTCGATCGCCTCGGTCGGCGGCGCGCGAGAACTCGCTGCGCTGCCAAACGGCGATTTGGTCGTCGCCACCAACGGCCGCGACCTCTATCTCGTCCCCAACGCGGAATCGAACCCCGGCCAGGCGCGGGTCCTCGCGTCGTTGCCCGACGACCTGGCTGCGGGCGTCACCTTCGTTGCGCAGCGATCGGAGCTGCTCGTCGCGACGACGCATCACGTCTGGGCCATCGCGGATCCCACCTCGGGGCGCCCTCTCCAGCCGCGCCGGATTGCCGACGTTCGTAGCGGACCGGTGGCGCCGGGTACGGACGGCGACGTGCACAATACGACATCGCTCGCATTTTCGAAGGGGCTCGTCTATGTCTCCGCCGGCTCGTCGTGCAACGCGCGTATGAACGGCGGAGCGAGCCCATGCGTCGAACCCGATCCGACACGCGCCGCGGTCTCCGTCATGGAAGCGTCGGGCAGCGAATTTCATCAGCGCGCGAAGCGGCTTCGAAACGGCATCGCGCTTGCCGTGAACCCACAGAGCAACGCGGTATGGGTCGGCGGGGCCGGGCAAGACGATCTCGCCTTCGGGCATCCGTACGAGTTTCTCGACGATCTCTCGGCGCACGCCGGCGTTGCCGATTATGGCTGGCCGCTATGCGAGGAGAACCATCATGCGTATTGGCCCGGTGCGGATTGTTCGCACACGGTGGCTCCGCTCATCGTCCTTCCCGCGTACTCGACGATCATCGGCGCGACGTTCTATCCGCTTTCGCCGGCCGGCCCCTACGCGTTTCCCGCGCGCTATCGCGGCGGGCTCTTCGCGACCGCGCACGGTTCCTGGCATCGCGACCGCACCGGTTGTTACGTCGCGCCGCCGCGCGTCGTCTTCATTCCGATGAAGGGCGACGTGCCGGTCAAGCCGGTCGACTGGACGAACCCGGCGACGCAATGGACGGACTTCGTTACGGGTTTCCAAAGCGGTTGTCTTACGCGAGCCGGGCGGCCTACGGGAATCGCGGTCGGCTCGCGCGGGAGCCTCTTCGTTGCCGACGACGCGAGCGGCGCGATCTATCGCATTCGCCCGACGCGCAGCCGGTGAGCGTGCATGGCTGAAACGTTGGCAATTCTCGTCGGCGGCGGACCCGCGCCGGGCATCAACGGCGTCATCGCTTCGGCCGCGATGGAAGCGTTCAAATGCGGCCTGCGCCCCGTCGGCATCTACGACGGCTATCGCGATCTCGCCGCAGGCGCGCCCCCGAAGACGGTCGAGCTCAACTTCGATCGCGTCTCGCGCATTCACACCAGCGGCGGATCGATCTTACGCACGTCGCGCACCAATCCGGCACGAGACGAGGCGACGCTGCAGCGCTGCGTCAGCTCGCTCGCGGCGTTGGGCGCGCGCTATCTCGTCTGCATCGGCGGCGACGATACGACGTACGGTGCCGCCAAGATTGCCGAGCGCATGCACGGCCGAATCGGCGTCGCAACGGTACCGAAGACGATCGACAACGACTTGCCGCTTCCCGACAATGCACCGACCTTTGGATTCGAAACCGCGCGTTCGGTCGGCGCGGGAATTCTCGAAAGCCTGATGGAGGACGCGCGCACGACCGCGCGCTGGTACATCGTCATCTGCATGGGGCGCAAGTCCGGCTCCCTGGCACTGGGCATGTGCAAAGCCTCCGGCTCGACCGTCGCGGTTTTGCCCGAGGAGTTCGCGGAACGCGCCACCCTGGCATCGGTCGTCGACGTCATCGTCGGCTCGATCGTCAAGCGGCGCTCCTTTGGGCGCGAGCACGGCATCGCCGTCGTCGCCGAAGGAATCGCGGAGCACGTTTGGGACGACCTTCGCGACGCGGTCGAGCATCTCGGGCGCGACTCCTTCGGCAACATTCGGCTCGCCGACGTTCCACTGGGCATCGTCCTGCGCGATGCCGTGCGGGACCGCCTCACCGAGATCGGCGTCGACTCCCTGCCGCATACCAAAGACATCGGCTACGAGCTGCGCTGCGCCAAGCCCGTCGCGTTCGACGTCGACTACACGCGAACGCTGGGTTTCGGCGCGGTGCGCTACCTGCTCGACGGCGGCAGCGGCGCGCTGATCGCCCTCTCGGGCGGACACGTGACGCCGCTCGACCTGAGGGATCTCCTCGATCCCGAAACCGGGCGCATCCGTACCCGTCAGGTCGACCTGACGACCGAAGCCTATCGCGTCGCTCGCGACTACATGGTCTACCTCGACCCCTCGGATCTCTCCGACGATCGGAAGCTCGCGACGCTCGCCGCGCAGACGAACCTGAGCGCCGAAGCCTTCCGCGCGCAGTTCGAGTACGTCGCTCGCCCGTAGAAACGCAGCCCGAAGCCCGCGGTCGCTACTACTAGATGTGCGGCGGCTGCGGTGAAGGGGTTGGGCCGTTGAGCCCGGTGAGGAGCGCCTGTGCTTTCGCGGCACCGCTTTGATCGTTGTCGATCATGTAGTGTTTGAGCGCGTTGCTCGCCGAGAGCCGCGCTTCGGATGAGTTTCCCAGCTTGGCTTCGATCGTCGCCCTGGTCAAATAGCCGTCGCCGTCGTCGGCGTCCGACTGGATGTAGGCATCGATCGAGGTGAGCGCCTCAGGGTAGGAACCTTTCCCCATAAAAGCCAGCGCGAGCCAATAATCGGCGTTCGTCTCTTCGGAATTGAGCTGGCGCGATTTCTCTAAGTCCGCAATTGCTTTGTCCCACTCCGCCAGGTTGAGCTCGGCCTCGCCGCGGTAGAAGTAGGCGATGTCGCTGCTCGGATCGATTGCCAAGGCGGCGTTGCAGTCGTTGCTCGCTTGGGTGTATTTTTGCAGCGCGACGTACGTGTGGCAGCGGATGCTCAGCGCGAACGGGCTGTTGGGCGTCAGCTCGACGGCGCGATTTGCGTCGGGCAGCGCCGCTTGCGGATTAGCGGCGGAAAGCTGCACCAGCGCGCGCACGCGATAGGCGTACGACATCTTCGGATCCAGCTCGATCGCCTTGTTGCAGTCGCTCAACGCGCGCGCCGTTTGGTCGATCGCCCGATACGAATCGCAGCGCGACGCCCAGGCATACGCATATTGCCCGTTGACCGCGAGTGCCCCGCTGTAGTCGTTGATCGCCGCCTGTTCGTTTCCCAGCGCTTGATAGTCGTCACCGCGCGCGGCGAGCGCCGACGCGTCCGCCGGGTGCGCGCTCAAGTAGGTAGTGAGCAGCGCGACCGACTCTTTGTATTTCCCGTCGTCGTAGAGCTGCTTGGCGCGCGTCAGGTCGTCGCTTGCCTGCGCGAGCGCCACGCCGTTCGAGCTAAAAACGAGGAAAGCGGCCAAACAAAGGCCGGACGCGATGCGCAGCATGGTTACCTCCCAACGATGAAGCGGCCCGCGTGGGGCAGCCTCTCGACAGCGCCGAGATCGAGCCCGAAGTTGTCGGCGAGCAGGCGCGGCGGGTTCGACGCCAGCCACGACGACAGCGAGATCTCCTGATAGTCGGGGCTGTTGAAGGCGACGAGGACCTGCGTCTCTTCGTTGCCGATCTGCCGAATGTAGTGGCCGAAGCCGCGGTTGATAAAGGCGACGTCGCCCGGTCCGAACTCGTCCTGGCGGTACTTTCCGTTCGCGCCGAAAACGCCGATCTCGGAGCGTCCTGCGATGTAGTACTGCCACTCGTCGGCGTTCGGGTGCCAGTGCAGTTCGCGTAAGCCGCCGGGTGCAAGCGTGAGCAGCACGCCCGTAATGGTGGTGGCAATCGGGAACTGCTTCTGTGAGACCAGACGTTCGCTTCCACCTGGAAACGGCATCAGCGGCGCGACGCCGAGCCGGAACTTATGCTTGAGCTGACTCGGCGCGAGATCGGGGTTGAGCGCCGGCGGCGGCGCAGCCGGCGGAACCTCGCCGGCGGCGATGTAGACTTCTTCTTTGGGAAGCTTTGCGATCGCCTCGGGCGACAGGCTCAGATTCTGGGCCAGCACGTCGGGCGGCGTCCGCGACATCCAATCGGTAATGCTGAACGTCCCGAACTCCGAGAAGCGGCCGTCGTCGAAGATCAGAAGAAAGTGACATTCGCCGGGGCCAAGCCCTTGAATCGAGTGCCCGTGTCCTTTCGGAAAATACCAGACATCCCCCGGGCCGAAGTCGGAGATCTCCGCGTCCCCCGAGGGCGCGATCACCGTAACGCGGCAGCGCCCCGAAATGACGTACGCCCACTCCGCCGCGATCGCGTGCCAATGCAGCTCGCGCAGCGCGCCGGGTTCCAGCCGCATCGAGACGGCGGCGAAACTCTGCGAAATCGGAAACTCGTTGACGGTGTGCTGACGTGCCGAGCCGGCGGCGCCGCTCCATCCCTTCGCATTTTCGAGATCGAACTTAAAATTCGGAAGGTCGCTCATGAAGATCTACGGTCTCCCAAAAGAGAAAGGCTCGCTGTATCCAGCGAGCCTTTCGTTCATTAATCTGGCACCGTCCTACTTTCGAGGGGCCCTGCGGCCCGACTATCATCGGCGCTGGCGGGCTTAACTGCCGTGTTCGGGATGGGAACGGGTGGGACCCCGCCGCCATGGGCGCCAGAAACCTTTCACTTGATCCCCGCCGCGATGGCGAGCCGGAGCTCTAGCCAATCGCGTCGGGAAACCTTGTAAAGCTGTACAGAGAAGAACTTCCAGTGCCTCGAGAGCGGTGCGTAGTTTAATCAAAATTTCCGAGCGATTAGTACCGGTCAGCTCCACGTCTTGCGACGCTTCCACCTCCGGCCTATCAACGTGGTAGTCTACCACGACTCTTCACCCTTACGGGATTGAGATCTCATCTTGGAGTCAGTTTCACGCTTATATGCTTTCAGCGTTTATCTGATCCGAACATAGCTACCCGGCTATGCTCCTGGCGGAACAACCGGTTCACCAGAGGTTCGTTCGACCCGGTCCTCTCGTACTAGGGTCCAATCTCCTCAAATCTCCTACGCCCACAGCGGATAGGGACCGAACTGTCTCACGACGTTCTGA